>JABDIP010000487.1 GCA_013003675.1 Inquilinus sp. | reverse complement strand
GATAGGGCGCGCGCTGGTCGACCTCGATCCAGTTGCCTTCCGGGTAGACGAGGAACATCGTCGGCTCGGCGTCTTCCTCGAGCTGGCCGCCGATGATGGCGTGCAGATTGAAGGCCAGGTCCGACGTCGCCAGCGCCTCGCGGTCCTCCTCCGCCACCTGGCGCAGGCAGGTGGCGAAGCCGCCCACCGCGTCCAGCATCGTTGTGTAATTCCGCGACGGCAGCTGTTTTATCTCCTGGCGCAGATAGGCCAGCACCTTGTCGCGCACGCTGCGCAGACCGGAGGTCATGAGAAAATAGCGATGCGGCTTGGTGCCGAGCATCGTCACCTTGCGGGCGACCGCCATCTGGCTGCCGCTGGTAACGCGGCCGTCGGCAAGCGCGATCAGCCCCTCCCTGACGCGAATTGCGACGCAATAGGTCATCGGCGGCGGCCTTCTTGCCGGGGGGGGTCGCTAAGTCGGCGCGCATCCTGTCACGGCCCGGATGCCGCGGCAACGACGACTTTGGAGGTCGACAAAAAGCCGCGACCCGGCGCCGCCGCATTATCTTGTGCAGTGCACAAAAACCGATTGACATCGGCCCAGCGGCGCTTATATTTGCAGTCATGTTGCACTGCAGCATCAGCGGCTCGACGCAGCCCATAAGGCGCGCGCCGCACACGCCAGGAATTCGGCGGTAACCCAGTCGATCAGGAGCAGTTCGAAATGACCACCACCACCAAGACCAAAGCGGCCCCCGCCGCCACCATCGTCGAAGAGACCTTCGCCGCCACCAAGGCGACCGTCGAGAACGCCGTCAAGACCGGCCAGGACGCGATGGCCAAGAACATGGAGACCGCCTTCGCCATGACCCGCGAGCAGTTCGAGAAGGCCGGCGGAAACCTGTTCCATGGCTTCGACGACGTCGCCGCCTTCGGCAAGGACAACATGGATGCGCTGGTCAAGGCCAGCACCATCGCCACCAAGGGCTGGCAGGATCTCGGCGCCGCCTGGTTCGCCTTTGCCCAGGGCACGATGGAGAAGAGCGTTGCCACGGCGCAGGCCATGATGACCGTCAAGTCGCCGCGCGAGTTGGCCGATCTGCAGAACAGCTTCGCCAAGGCGTCCTTCGACAGCTTCGTCGCCGAGAGCTCCAAGCTCTCCGAGATGGGCGTGAAGGTGACCAACGATGCGTTCGCGCCGATCACCGCTCGCGTCAACGCGACAGTCGAGAAGTTCGGCAAGCCCCTCGCCGCGTAATCGGGGCCGCGTAATCGGGGCCGCGTAACGTCGGCCAAGACCGCGGCATCGCCGCAAAGGGCCCGGCAGCATTCGCTGCCGGGCTTTTTTGTTGCCCTCAAACAGCCAAATTCCTTAGTGCAAGCTGAAGCATCCGGGATCGGGGCTTCTTTCCTCGACACGCGATCTCATATTATGATTCGCAGCCGACAAATCGCGTATGTCAGAGAATGCCGAATACCGATCACGATGAGCGACGTTGAGAAGCACGATGGCGGGGACGGCGGGACCGGCGTTGTCGTCCAGACCCGGGCCAAGACCAAAAAGCCCGCCATGTACAAGGTTTTGATGCTGAACGACGACTACACGCCGATGGAGTTCGTCGTTCACGTTCTGGAACGGTTCTTCAACAAGAACCGCGAAGAGGCGACGACGATCATGCTGCATGTGCATCGCCGAGGCGTCGGCATCTGCGGCGTGTTCTCCTACGAGATCGCCGAAACCAAGGTCGCACAGGTGATGGATTTCGCGCGGCGGAACCAGCATCCGCTGCAATGTATTCTGGAAAGGGCCTAAAACCTTCCAGACCCCGATAGCAAGGACTCGTCGATGCTGTCACGCAATCTAGAGCAGACCCTCCACCGGGCTTTGGGCTATGCCAACGAACGGCGCCACGAATACGCCACGCTGGAGCACCTGCTGCTGGCCCTGATCGAGGACCAGGACGCGGTTGCCGTGATGCGGGCCTGCGGCCTCGACCTGGACAAGCTGCGCACCGAATTGACCGCCTATCTCGACACCGAGCTGGCCAATCTGATCACCAGCCGGCTGGACGAAAGCAAGCCGACCGCGGGCTTCCAGCGCGTGCTGCAGCGCGCCGCCATCCACGTCCAGTCCTCCGGCCGCGAGGAAGTGACCGGCGCCAATGTGCTGGTGGCCCTGTTCTCCGAACGCGAGAGCCATGCGGTATTCTATCTGCAGGAACAGGACATGACCCGTTTCGACGCGGTCAACTACATCAGCCACGGCATCGCCAAGACCGCCCAGCGCAATGAGCCGCGACGGGTGTCCGGCGCCGATGACGAGGCCGCGGCGGAGAAGGTGGTCAAGAAGGGCAGCGAGGCGCTCGACGCCTATTGCGTCGATCTCAATGAAAAGGCCGCGCAGGGCAAGATCGACCCGGTCATCGGCCGCGAGGCGGAGATCGAGCGGACCATCCAGATCCTCTGCCGGCGCTCGAAGAACAACCCGCTCTATGTCGGCGACCCGGGCGTCGGCAAGACCGCCATCGCCGAAGGGCTGGCGAAGAAGATTGTCGAGAGCGACGTACCGGCGGTGCTGGAAGACGCCACGATCTTCGCGCTCGACATGGGCGCGCTGTTGGCCGGCACCCGCTATCGCGGCGATTTCGAGGAGCGGCTGAAGGCCGTCATCAACGAGGTCGAGGCGCATGACGGTGCCGTCCTGTTCATCGACGAGATCCATACCGTGATCGGCGCCGGTGCCACCTCGGGCGGCGCCATGGACGCCTCGAACCTGCTGAAGCCGGCGCTGGCCAGCGGCGCGCTGCGCTGCATCGGCTCGACCACCTACAAGGAATACCGGAACTATTTCGAGAAGGACCGGGCGCTGGTCCGCCGCTTCCAGAAGATCGACGTGAACGAGCCGTCGATCGAGGACACGGTGAAGATCCTGCGCGGGTTGAAGCCCTATTACGAGAAGCACCACCAGGTGCGCTATACGGTCGAGGCGATCCGCACGGCGGTCGAGCTGTCGGCCCGCTACATCGGCGACCGCAAGCTGCCCGACAAGGCGATCGACGTGATCGACGAGGTCGGCGCGGCGCAGATGCTGCTGCCGCCCTCGAAGCGGAAAAAGACGATCAGCGTCAAGGATGTCGAGCACATCGTCTCGAAGATCGCCCGCATCCCGGCGAAGAGCGTCAGCCGCGACGACAAGACGGCGTTGAAGAACTTGGAACGCGACCTGACGACGCTGGTATTCGGGCAGGAAAAGGCGATCACCGCGCTGTCGAGCGCCATCAAGCTGGCCCGGGCCGGCCTGCGCGACCCGGACAAGCCGATCGGCAACTATCTGTTCTCCGGCCCGACCGGCGTCGGCAAGACCGAGGTGGCGCGGCAACTGGCCCATATCCTGGGCATCGAGCTGACCCGCTTCGACATGTCGGAGTATATGGAGCGCCACTCTGTCAGCCGGCTGATCGGCGCGCCGCCGGGCTATGTCGGCTTCGACCAGGGCGGGCTGATGACCGACTCGGTCGACCAGCATCCGCACTGCGTGCTGCTGCTCGACGAGATCGAGAAGGCGCACCCGGACGTGTTCAACATCCTGTTGCAGGTGATGGACCACGGCAAGCTGACCGACCACAACGGCAAGACCATCGACTTCCGCAACGTCGTGCTGATCATGACGACGAATGCCGGCGCCGCGCAGCTCTCCAAGGCGGCGATCGGTTTCGAGCGGGACGGCCGCGAGGGCGAGGACAGCGAGGCGATCAACAAGCTTTTCACGCCGGAGTTCCGCAACCGCCTCGACGCCGTCATCGGCTTCAGCCACCTGACGCCGGAGATTGTCGGCCAGATCGTCGACAAGTTCGTCATCCAGCTCGAGGCCCAGCTTGCCGACCGGCGGGTTTCGATCGAGCTGACCGACGAGGCGCGCGACTGGCTCGGCCGCAAGGGCTATGACCGGCTCTATGGCGCACGGCCGCTGGCCCGGCTGATCCAGGAGCGGATCAAGAAGCCGTTGGCCAACGAGCTGTTGTTCGGCGCTCTGGCCAAGGGCGGCATCGTCATGGTCTCGGTCAAGGACGACGCCCTGGAGTTCGAGTACAAGGCGCCCCCGCCGAAGGACGGCGCCAAATCCGAGCCGGCGCTGGTCGAATAGCCGGCGCCGGGTTCGCCGCCAGCGCTCTCGACGGCGGCGGAACGGCGCGGCATAGTGGTCGGCCGGTGCTTGGCGGCTCCGGTCGCGCCGGCACCATCGGGCACAGTGACCGGCGAGGACCTCAGTCATTCTCGGCACGATCAAGATTCTCGACCCGAAGCCGCTCGATTTTCTCGAGGGCATCCGGGTCCTCGATATCGGGCAGTACCTGCCCGGCCCCTATGCGGCACAGATCCTGGCCGATCTCGGCGCCGAGGTGATCAAGGTGGAGCCGCCCTCGGGCGACCCGATGCGCCGCATGGCGCCGCTGGACGACAACGGCGTCTCGCTGGACTACGGCGCGGTAAACGCCGGCAAGACCGTCATCACAATCGACCTGAAGAGCGAAGCGGGGCGTGACGCCTTCGCCGGCCTGCTCGGCGGCGCCGATGTGCTGATTGAGTCCTTCCGGCCGGACGTGCTCGACCGGCTGGAATTCACGCGGGAGCGGATCGAGGCATTGAATCCGGCGCTGATCCACGTATCGCTGTCCGGCTGGGGGCAGACCGGCCCCTATCGCGACCGCGCCGGCCACGACATCAACTACATGGCTCTGGGGGGCGGGCTGAATGCCTCCGGCCCCCAGAGCCATGTAGTTG
>JABDIP010000483.1 GCA_013003675.1 Inquilinus sp. | reverse complement strand
CGCAAGGGGAGAGGGATATCGTTCGAGCGCCAGTCGAGAACCCCTCTCCCCTTGCGGGAGAGGGAGGGACCCGCAAAGCGGGAGGGTGAGGGGGCGACGTCTCGGCGGTTGCTGCCGCATCTGGCATCCGCGCTGTTCTCGTCACTAGGGCTTGCCGACCTCGACCCGCCATTCGGGGCCGGAGCTGACGCCGTGGGTGCCGGCGAAATCGCCCCAGTTGATGGCGAAGGACAGGTTGTTGACGCTGTTCAGATAGGCCAGCGGGTCGTCCTGCGGCACGTCGCCGAAGGTCGACACGAAGGGGATCTTGGCGTCATAGACCAGCGTCTCGCCCTCGTAGATACGCACGGCGATCGGCGTGCCCAGTTCGACGCCCAGCTTGGCGAAGGTGGCGCGGTCGATATTGGTCCAGACGTTGCCGTACTGCACGTCGAGGATCGGGATCGTGCCGGCCACGCTGTCGCCGCGCAGGTCTGCCGCCTGATAGTCGAGGTGGAAGACGTTCGGCTCGAGCAGCGGCCCGATCTGCTCGAAGGTCGCCGTGCCCGAGGCGATGTGGGCGGCGGCGTAGGAATACACGTCGCGGCCGTGGAAGGTGTAGGACGCCTCCGAGCCCGGCAGGCGATAGCGGCTCTCGTCGATCTCGCGCACCGCCTCGATGCCGAGGGTGTCGGCGACCAGGGTCAGCGTGCCGTTGTCCGGCGAGACGAAGTAGTGGCCCGACTTGGTCAGCAGCACCACTGACTTACGGTCGGTGCCGACGCCGGGATCGACGACCGAGACGAACACCGTGCCGGGCGGCCAATAGGGCGCCGTGGTGTTCAACCGATAGGCCCCTTCCCAGATGTTGAAGGGCGGGATCTCGTGGGTCAGGTTCTCCAGCAGCAGGTCGCGGTCGACCGTGCGGGCGACGCCGCGCATCGCCGAGACCGCGCCGTCCTTGAGTCCGAAGTCGGACTGATAGACGACGATGCCGACGGGCTCCGACGCGCCCGCCGGGGCGGCGCCGAAGGCGATCGCGACACCGAGGACAAGGATCGCCAAGGAATGGCGCAGGGTTACCAGACACTGCATGACAGCCTCCAAGTTTCTTAGTCGGATCATGCCGCCGCCCCGTGTCGAGGCACGGGCGGCTGCCGCCCCGATGATCCCACAGCCGACGGCCGACGGCGAGAGGGTAACGCGTCGGGGCCTCAGCACCTGCTTGAACAGTCAGAACAAGATCGGGCCGCGACGGTTGTGCCTGCCGCCGGCACCGGCTAATCAGCCTTCGATGTCGATGGATACCGCCAGCCGGCTCGACCGGATGATCGCCCGCCTGTCGGCGCAGCGCGCCCATATCGAGGCGGCGGCGGCGCTGATCCGCGAGGTGCCCGGCCCGGTGCTGGAGATCGGCCTCGGCAAGGGCCGGACCTTCGACCATCTGCGGAAGCTGCTCGGCGACCGCGAGATCTTCGCCTATGACGGCACCCTGCATGCCCCGGCCGGCGCGGTGCCGGATCCGGACCACCTCGTGCTCGGCGATTTTCGGGAGACGCTGCCGGCGGCGATGGAACGCCTGCCGGCCCCGGCAGCGCTCGCCCACGCCGATTTCGGCAGCGAGGATCGCGCCCGCGATGCGGCTCAGGCGGCCTGGCTGGGGCCGTTGATCGACGGGCTGATGGCGCCGGGCGCCGTGGTGCTGAGCGACCGCGAGTTGTCCGCGCCGCGTTGGACGGCGATCGACGGATCTGGTCGAGACTGGCCCTATTTCCTCTGGCGCGTCGGACCCCGACCGTAGCGCGGCCGGGGCCGACTCTTCGCCAGCATAGAGCCTGATCGGTTCCCACCGAAGCGGTGTGAACCGTGAATCAGTCTCTAATCTGTCAAATCAGATCAAGATTCACGGCGCAGATCGAACCGATCTGAGCCGATCTTGATCTACGCGTCCTTCGGCTTCATCGGGCAGGTGCTCAGCCCCAACAGCCGGTAGGCCGGGCAGAAGCCGACCACCCCGGTCACCAGCGGCAGCAGCCCGATCCAGCCGAGCCAGGTGTACGGCGTCGCCGGCCCGAACAGGGCAAAGGCGATCAGGGCGAGGCCGGCGACGATGCGCAGCGCGCGGTCGATCTTGCCTTCATTGACGGTCATGGGGATTTCCTTTGCGTCGCGGTGGGTCAACGTCAGGGGAAGCGGCCCCCCACGCGCGACCGATCCTGCCGCGACGCGCGGGGCTGGGCATTGATCGTGGTCAAATCCGACGGTGGACCGATCAGCCCGGCTATTTGCGCAGCAGGAACTCGCGGCCGACCTTGACCATCGGCTTGCCGTCATATTCGACGATGTCGGCGGTGGCGTAGGTTTCGCTCCAGCGTTCCGGCAGGTAGCTGCCGGTGCCGATGGTATCGACCGGCACATGGGCCAGCGCCATCACCCGGCATTTCTCCGGGCTGAAGCCGCTGGAGGCGACGATCCTCACCTTGTCGAAACCGGCTTCGTCGAGGCGGTCGCGCAAATGATGGATCGCGGAGGCCGAAACGCCGGTGCCGATCAGGTAGCGCAATTCGGTCTCGGTGCGAAAGCCGCGGACCGCCTCCGGCACGTGCCGTTCGAGAACCGCATAGGCGGTCGGCGGGTCCATTTCCTCCATGTAGCGGCCGCCGGGCGTGTCGATGCGCACGCCCAGGCTGCCGTCGGCGGCGAGATCGGGGAAGCGACGGCAGACCGCCAGGCTGTCGGTCACTTCCTTGCCGAAATAGTCGACCAGCACCGTCAGCCGCGTATCGGGCTGCGCCTCGCGGAACATCTCCGCCGCCCGGACCGTCGAGCCGGCATAGCCGATCAGGGCATGCGGCATGGTGCCGAAGCCCCTGGGCTGGCCGAAGAAATGCGCCGTGGCATCGGTGGCGTTGCCGATGAAACCCTTGGCGCCGTGCTTGCGTTGCGCCCGCAGCGATCCGACCGACGCGGCATAGGCCATCTGTTCGGCCATCTCCAGGCCGGCGCAGTGGCGGGCATCCATGGCCAGGAAACCGACCTGCGGCAGGTCGGTGCACATGGTGTAGGCATTGAAGGCGGCAACCGATGGCGGGCCGATCTTCTGCAGCAGGATCGTCTCGGTGTCGATCAGGTGATAGAGCGGGCCGGTCACGTACATGATCGGCTCGCCGGCACCGACCCACTTGCCCTCGGGGTAGCGCAGATCGATCGCGAGCTCGAAGCCGCGCGCCGCGGCGACGCCCTGCAGCCATTCGATCGCCAGCCGCGGCGCCGAGACGACCGGCCGTCGCATGAAGATCGCGTAGGTGGCAACGCAGTCGCCGAACCGCCCCACGGTCTCCCGGGTGCGGGTGAAATACTTGTCGGTCCAGTCCGGCAACTCGTCGACCGTCGGCTTCATCGCAGGGTCTCCGATGCGCGGCTCCGGACCGGCCGACGGCTGGCTATTCGGCGGCGGCGATGCGGCGGGCACGATTGCGGTCGGCCCGGTCTTCCTTCAGCTTTTCAGCGATCAGGAAAGCCAGTTCCAACGCCTGGGAGGCGTTGAGCCGCGGGTCGCACGCGGTGTGATAGCGGTCCGACAGCCCGTCATCGGTGATCGCCTGGGCGCCACCGGTGCATTCCGTGACCTCCTCGCCGGTCATCTCGAAATGCACGCCGCCGGGCTGGGTGCCCTCGGCGTCGTGGACGTCGAAGAACGACCGAACCTCGGACAGGATGCGCTCGAAGGGCCGGGTCTTGTAACCGTTGGAGGATTTCACCGTGTTGCCGTGCATCGGATCGCAGGCCCAGACGACGGTGCGCCCCTCCTGTTTCACCCGGCGCAGCAGCGGCGCCAAATGGTCGCCAACCTTGTCGGCGCCCATCCGGGCGATCAGGGTGAGCCGGCCCGGCTCATCCTCCGGGTTGAGCAGGTCGATCAGCCGGACCAACTCGTCGGGATCGAGCGAGGGGCCGCATTTCAGGCCGATCGGGTTGTTGACCCCGCGCAGGAATTCGACATGGGCGCCGTCCGGCTGGCGGGTGCGGTCGCCGATCCACAGGAAATGGGCGGAAACGTCGTACCAGTCGCCGGTCGTGCTGTCGACGCGGGTCAGCGCCTGCTCGTAGGGCAGCAGCAGCGCCTCGTGCGAGGTGTAGAAATTGGTCTCGCTGATCTGCGGGATCGAGTCCGCGGTGATGCCGCAGGCGGCCATGAACTCAAGCGCCTCATCGATGCGGTTGGCCAGATCCTCGTAGCGCTTGCCCTGGGCGCTGCGGGAAACGAAGCCGAGTGTCCATTGGTGTACTTTGTGCAGGTCGGCATAGCCGCCCTGGGAGAAGGCACGCAGCAAGTTGAGGGTCGACGCCGCCTGGTTGTAGGCGCGGACCATCCGCTCCGGATCGGGGACGCGCGAGGCTTCGTCGAAGTCGAAACCGTTGACGATGTCGCCGCGATAGGACGGCAGTTCGACGCCGTCCACAGTCTCCGTCGGCGCCGAGCGCGGCTTGGCGAACTGGCCGGCGACACGGCCGACCTTGACCACCGGCGTGGCGCTGCCGAAGGTGAGCGCCACCGCCATCTGCAGCATGACGCGGAAGGTGTCGCGGATCTTGTCGGGGTGGAATTCGGCAAAGCTCTCGGCGCAGTCGCCGCCCTGGAGCAGGAACGCGTCGCCGCGCGTCACCTCGGCCAGGTCCTGCTTCAGCGAGCGGGCCTCGCCGGCAAAGACCAGCGGCGGGTAGTTCGACAACAGGTCGGTAACGGCATCGACCCGTGCCTGATCGGGATAAACCGGCATCTGCTGTACCGGCCGCTCGCGCCACGTTTCGGGCGTCCACCGCTTCGCCATCGTTCGATCCTCCTGATACGCTCCGCCCAAACCCGTGCCTGATGGCTCCGGCACGGCCGCCAAGGACCCTAGCGTATACGCCGTCTGGCGGTTGGTTTCCACTCATAAGCCGCCTCCACCGGGGACTTCGGCGGGTTTACGGCAGGTTAACGCTGAACGCGGCACAGTAGGGAACCGGGACGGTTGGAACAAGCCAGAGTGGCGGCCACCGCAAACCCGGCAAGACAAAGCGAAATGGGAGAGCCCTGGTGAAACCTTCTCTGGCCGGCACCTGGTGCCTGGCCGTCCTTGCCCTCGCCGGCTGCGCCGCCACGCCGAAAGCCTATCACCCGGCCGCCGTGCCCGAGGCGCCGCCGGCCAGCGATCCACTGCTGCTCGAACGGATCACCCCGGTCGCGATCACCGGCGTGCTCGACGGTCTCGGCCGAGAATACCGCGTCGGCTACGACAATTACGGGGCGCCGCTGATCGGCGTGCTGCCGACCGACACGGACGAGACGCAGGAGCTCTTCGTGCTGTTCAACGGCTGCAACGACCGCAACGCCTGCGAGGACGTGACGCTGGTCGCCTGGGACCTGGCAAACGGCCCGACCCACCTCGACATGGTCAACCGCTGGAATCGCGAGAACCGGTTCTCGCGGGCGTTCATGGATCCCGATTACGGCCCCGTCCTGCAAACCGACATCAACAGCACCGGCGGCATCGGACCGGACGCGCTGGCGATGCGGATCGAACGCTATTTCAGCGACCTGCAACGCTTCTCGGCAGCGGCCGATATCGTCTGACGCGACGAACGCGTCCGTGCGGAGGGACACGGCAAGCCCATGACCAGAACCATCGCCGCGGCGCTCGGCCTGCTGCTCGGCCTCGCCGCCCCCGGCGCGGCGGCGCAGGCCGACGGCCCGGCATTGCCGACGACATCGAACACGACGATCGAGCGCTACGACCATTTCGGCGTCGACGAGGTGGCGGCGCTGCTGCGACTCCTCGGCCTCGACCACGAGATCGGGCGCGACGTCTACAACGCCCCGGTGATCTCCGTGACCGGGATCGCCAATGCCGAGACCACCCTGCCGAGCCCGGCCGACCGCTTCGACGTGCTGTTCTTCGGCTGCGACGAGGCCGACCGGTGCGACGAGATCAGCCTGGTCAGCCACTACACGCCGACCCGGCCGACCAGCCTGACCACCATCAACCGGTTCAACCAGGGCACCCGCTTCACCACCGCCTACACCTCCGGCAACGGCGACCTCGTGTTGTCGATGGACCTGAGCGCCATGGGCGGCATCGGCCGCCAGGCGACCCTCGTGATGATCGCGATCTACGTCTACAACATGGAAAGCTTCGCCAGCGCTATCGGAGTTTCGTGAGGGCCGGCAAACACTTGCGGCAAGCGCCCGGACCAACACCTGCACGCCGGATTGCACAGGTCGGTATCCCGCAGCCGTCTTTCGTACAGGACCGCCGCGCAATGACAGCGCTGAACGCACGATACGTCGAGGTGACCCGAGATGACCGTTGAAGATGCCGAAGAGAACACTCGAAATTGTCGTGATGCGGGGTTCTGGCGTCGGTTCGCGGCGCTCTTCATAGACTACAACATTGTTTTAATATGCCTGTTCCCGGTCTTTCTTGTCCTTGGCTTCGTTGCTCCGGACTCTGTTGTCGTGCAACCGCCTTATGGCCTGTTCTCCACGTCGACGGTCCTCGATTCCGAAATCAGCAAGGAAAAGAACGCGGACGGGTCCGTTACCGCGATAGAGATACGCCACGTGGAAAAAACCTACCTGGGGCGGTGGACATACCTTTACCGCGAAGAAATCCGGTCAAATGCCGGCGAGGACAAAATCATCACGCAATTGGTGGACCGGCAAACCAGATTGGACATCAAGCGCGCGGAATTGGGCGATTATGATCTGGTGCTGCTCCTCATATACGTCACCTTGGCCGAGTGTTCGCGTCTCCAGGCCTCCCTGGGAAAGCTCGCATTGGGACTCAAGGTCGTCGACGATAGAGGCGAGAGGCCGTCGCTGCTTCGGTCCATCGGGAGAAACGCCGGAAAAGCCATATCGCTCTTCACGGTTTTCATCGGCTTCATGATGGCTGGATGGACGGCACGAAAACAGGCACTCCATGACAAGATCGCAAGCTGCTATGTCGTGCGTGCCTGATAGGGTGCGAAACCAAAGCCAACTAGTCTGAATGGGCAAGGACAAGCGCCGGTTTGTAGCGAAGGCACCGAGCGGTGAAGGTTGGCGCATGTGGGACAACACGCTCGGTAAGTGGTGGGGGCAGCCCCATGCCGCTTGCCCCGATGCCCTGCTCGACGAACTCAACGGCCCCAAACACCCCGACCGGCTGACCGCACTTCAGCGGACGACGCCGGGAATTCGAGCAAACCGGAAGTGAGCCCGGGCAAGGGTTGTTCCCGACGCATGGACGGTTCAGTCGTCGACGAGCGCGTCCACCGGTTCCGGCGCTCGGTGCGCATGGTCACCAACTCCTCCGCCGCCGTCGGATGGATGCCGATGGTGCGGTCGAACTGCGCCTTGGTGGCCCCGCAATTCATGGCGATGGCCACGCCCTGGGTGATCTCCGGGGCGTTGAGGGCGATCGTGTGTTGTCGATGGATCTGAGCGCGATGGCAGGCAGCGACCGCCAGGCAACCCTCGTGATGATCGCGATCTACGTCTACAACATGGAGAGCTTCGCTCTGGCGATCGGGGTTTCGTGAGGGTGTAGCAGCGTGACCGCCGCGATCAGCAACCTCGGGAGAAATATCGGACAATCGGCGCGCCGGCGCCGGTATGGGCTGGCACCCAGCCTTCAGCCATAGGCAGGGGCATGCCACCTTCGCACTCTCCCGGCCAAAGAACCATCACCCGAACCCAGAGGCGATCGCCGACCCTCCGGGTCTCGCGCACCGCGACGTCGATTCTATCTGGTGCATAGAATCCGCGTCGCCACTCCGGCGACAGGCTCCAGACGCCCGCCTCCGGATCCGGCTCCGCCGACAGCAGTCCATCCCAGCGGTCGCCCAGATAGGCCAGGTTATCGGTCACGAGATCCTCGTATGACCTGAATTCGCCTGCGTCCTCCGGCGCGATCCAGGCGGAGGCACCCGACGTGAACTGGTACCAATCCAGCGCCCAGCGCCGGTCCGGCGGTGTCTGGCCGTCGACGATGCCGATCCGGTACCAGCCCCGGTCCCGCTCCAGCACCACCGCCGCGGGGAATTCATAGCCCATCTCGTCGCTGGGCAAGGCGTCCCAGTCGGGGATGGTAGCGTGAACCGGCGCCGACACATCCGGCGCGCTGTATAGCGTTACCGGGTGTGGCGGAACCGCCGCGCGGGTGTCCTCGGGTTCCGAATAGAGACTGTGCAGATCGACCAGCCCGACGAATTCGCGAACGGAAACGGCGGGAACCGGCGCGCCGGAACGATCAGCCCTCCGAACCGGCGGCATGTCCGGCAAGCGTTCCGGCATCGACGAACCGTCACAACCGACTTGGGAACTGAAGCCCACAAAGCCGCCATCGGCGGACTGGACATAGATCTGTTCGACGTTGATCTCACGGCCGCCATGAGCCACCAGCCCATAGAACGGCGCGCCGGACCAAGATTCTGTGTAGGCGGGCGCGGCGACGAGTCCGATCCGAGGAACCGGCTCCGGCTCGATGCGATCGCCGAGAACCACGCTCGGTGCGTCTCGAAGGATCGACAGGGCCCGATCGGCGGTCGGCCGGTCGACCCAGCGACAATCGGCCTGCGCGGCTCCGGAAAGAAGCACGGCGGCGAGAATGATACGGATTTTCATGCCTGCAAAGTGCGGAGCGTTCGGTTAACGATCGGTCAACAGATCGAATACCGCCGACGCCGAAAGACCCGTGTCGACAACGAGAGAGTTGGCGCCTCAACGGTCCGAGAACATCACATCAGCCTTCCGCCTAGGCGTCCTCTCCCACCGGCTCCGGCGCCTTGGTGCGCATGGTCACCAACTCCTCCGCCGCCGTCGGGTGGATGCCGATGGTGCGGTCGAACTGGGCTTTGGTGGCGCCGCAATTCATGGCGACGGCCACGCCCTGGGTGATCTCCGGGGCATCGAGGCCGACCATGTGGCAGCCGACGACGCGATCGGTGGCGCGGTCGACGATCAGTTTCATCATGGTCCGCTCGTCGCGACCGCCGAGCGTGTGCTTCATGGGCCGGAAGCTCGAGCGATAGATATCGACCGCGCCGTATTTCGCGCGCGCCGCCGCCTCGGTCAGGCCGACGGAACCGACCGGCGGCGAGGAGAACACGGCGGACGGCACATTCTCGTACTCGACGCCGCGGGGCGTGCCGCCGAACAGCGTATCGGCCAGGGCATGTCCTTCGGCGATCGCCACCGGGGTCAGGTTGATCCGGTCGGTGACGTCGCCGAGGGCGCAAATGTTCGGCACGCTGGTGCGGTATCGGTCGTCGACGATGATGGCCGCCTTCCGGTTCAGCGCCACGCCGACATCCTCCAGCCCCAGCCCCGCCGTGTTCGGCCGCCGGCCGATGGCGAACATCACCGCGCCGGTCTCGATCACCGACCCATCGGTCAGATGGGCGAGCAGGCAGTCGCTGGTCTTCTCGATGCGGTCGATGATGGTGTTGAACCGCAGATCGATTCCGGCCTTCGACATCTCTTCCGCCAGGGTCTCGCGCACGTCGTCGTCGAAGCCGCGCAGGAACATCGGCCCTCGGTAGAGCTGGCAGACATTGGCACCGAGCCCGTTGAAGATGCCGGCGAACTCCACCGCGATATAGCCGCCGCCGGCGATCACCACATGCTCCGGCATTTCCTCCAGGAAGAACGCCTCGTTGGAGGTGATGCCGTATTCCCGCGCGCCGGGCTGGTCGGGCAGGGTCGGCCAGCCGCCGGTGGCGATCAGGATCGTCTCGGCGGTGTATCGGTCGTCGCCGACCGCCACCGTATGCGCGTCGACCAGGGTGGCGCGGTCCTCGATCAGCGTGCAGCCCGCCCCTTCCAGCAGGTGGCGGTAGATGCCGTTGAGGCGCTCGATCTCGGTGTTCTTGTTGGCGATCAGCCGGGCCCAATCGTGCCGCCGATCGCCCACCGTCCAGCCGAAGCCGGCGGCGTCCTCGAAATCATGCGCGAAATGGGCGGCATAGGAGAGCAGCTTCTTCGGCACGCAGCCGACATTGACGCAGGTGCCGCCCAGATAGCGCTCCTCGGCGATCGCGACACGGGCGCCGTGATTGGCGGCGATGCGCGCCGAGCGCACGCCGCCGGACCCGGCACCGATGACGAAATAGTCGAAATCGTACTTGGCCATGACTAGGAGCCTGTCCGAGCAATGCCTATGGCCAGCATCGACCAGGGAGGCGCGGGTGTCAGGAGCGGGCGCGCCGGCGATGCCGGGCGCATCGTCAAGCTTCCGCAACGCAGCATCGGTGCCGCCGCCCTTGCCCAAGCCATTGAAAATGCGGTGCTGATCATAAGCATGACTCCGACAGGCTCCTAGGTCGCCACCCGGCCGCCGTCGATCAGCAGGCCGATGCCGGTGGTGAATGACGACTG
>JABDIP010000478.1 GCA_013003675.1 Inquilinus sp. | reverse complement strand
CTCTCAGCCGCCCGGTTTGCCGGCGCCGGCACCGCCGCGCCGGGGCCGATCGGGTCGCTCCGGGGCCAGCCGGACGGCCTGTCCGTCGTCACGGTGGCGCAACTCCGCGTGAGGGTCGGGCCAGTTCGATTGACGCGGCGAAACCGGGGCGCCGAGAGTGATCGGGTCGCCGCAACGACAAGGAGAGAACCGGAGCATGCGCCCATCGCACCTGATGACCCCGATCTTCGTCGCCTTCGCGCTCCTTGCCGCGATGCCCGCATCGGCCGCCGGCGACGCGGCGAAAGGCGAGCGGCTCTTCGCCCAGTGTCGGGCCTGTCACAGCCTGGGCGCCGGCGAGAACCGGATCGGACCGCATCTGCACGGCTTGTTCGGGCGCGCCGCCGGCAGCGTCGAGGGCTATGCCTATTCGGCGGCGATGCGGCAATCGGGCGTCGTATGGGAGCAAGACAGCCTGGATGCCCATCTCGCCCAGCCGCCCAAATTCATTCCCGGCAACAAGATGGGGGCGATGTTCGCGCGCGGCGTGCCCAACGCCCAGGACCGCGAGGATTTGATCGCCTTTCTGCGGCAGGCGACCGCGCAATAGCGCGACGCCCGGCCGATCGGGCATCCATCAGCCGTTGAGCGCCGCGCGGATCTTGCGGACCTGATCCTCGACCGAGATCGCCAATTCGGACGTCACCTCCAACTGGCGATCCTCATAGACGTCGCGGTCGGGAAACCGCTTCTCCCAATCCGCCACGGCGACGTCGCGGGCCCGCAGCAGCGCCTCGATCTGCGGGTGGAAGACCTGGATCATGGCGCCGATCCAGCGGTTGGCCGGCCAGGACGGGCGCGCGTGATCGATGGCGAAGCAGTCGAGCATCGCGCAGACATCCTTGGCGACATACCAGACCTCGCCGGTGACCCAGCGATTGGTGGTGAACAGCCGGTTCGGATAGCCCGGCGCGCTCATCGAGATGGCGACCAGGTGGCTCAGGGCGTCGTTTTCGCCGGTCGGCTTGTTCTCGTGCGGCACATCGGCGGGAACGATGCCGGAGGGCATGGATTTGGGCCGCAGGAAGGTGTGGAAGTGGCCGTGCTCGTCGCCGCGGGTGCCGGCCGGATGGGCGTGATAGTAGTACTGCGCGTTGGTCTCGGCGTCGAAGATGTCGCCCTTCGGATAGTGTTGCCATTCGTAGAAGGTGCCCTGGTCGCGCAGCAACTCGCCGACGACGTTGTCGCCGGTCTTGCGCAGCACCCGATAGCATTCCAGAACCTCGTTGCCGGCCGTTGCCATCCGCTCTAGCCGGGGGCGCGGCAGCGCGCTCCAATCCGGCTCGAATTCCTGGTCCCGCATGGTTTCCGTCGCGGTTGCCATTCTCCCTCCACTTCTTCTTGGAGCGCGGTCGACCGCCGCGTCTTTTCCATTATGCAGGATCGCGGACCAGGCGGAAGCCGATCAGGATGTGCTTCAGCCCAGCCGGCCGCCCGTGCCGGGCCGCCGGGCGGCAGACGCCGCAGCCCCGGTCGTCCCATGAGCCGCCCTTGACCAGGAAACGGCTCGGGCCGGCCGGAGTCGCGGTCCATTCGAAGACCTGCCCGGCAGCGTCGAGCAGGCCGAAGGGGCTGGCGCCGTCGGGGTGACGGCCGACCGGAACCGTGTCGAAGGGGCCGGCATCGGCGCTGTTGAGCCGATCGGCCGCCCAGTCGTCGCCCCAGGGAAAGCGGTGGCCATCGGTGCCGCGCGCCGCCTTCTCCCATTCCAGTTCGGTCGGCAGGCGCCAGTGCCCGCCGGTCCGTTCCGACAACCATGCGGCATAGGCCACGGCGTCGGCCTGGCTGACCAGCACCACCGGATGTTCCCCCCGTTCCGCCGGCGGTTCGCCCGCCTGCCAAGCGTGGCGGCGGGTCCGTTCATAGGGGTGGACCAGGCCATAACCGGCCCATTCCGCGCCGCCGACATCGGGTGCCGGATGCCCGGTCTCGGCGACAAAGGGGGCGTACTCGGCATTGGTGACCGGTGTCGTCGCGATGGCGTAGGCGGGCAGGTCGATCGGCGCGATCTCCCGTTCGCTCTCATACCAGCCCTGGCGGCGGGTGACGTCGTGACCATAGGCCGCCCGGTCGAGCCGATAGGCCGCCTCGCGCTCGGACCTGTCGGAGCCGGCGAGGAAGGGGCCGGCGGGAATGTCGATGGTCGCCGGGACCGGCACTCGCGAGGTCGGCCGGCCGCCATCGGCGGCGCTGCATGCCGTCGCCGCCAACGATATGGCCAGCGTCAGGATGGCGGCGGTCGCGATGGCGCGTCGGAGAGGGCGGTGCTCGGTCTGTGCGGTCATGGCATTTGGCGGCAGCTCAGTTTGGTCGGTTGGGCCCACTAGATAATGGCCCGCGGCTCGGCTGTCGCGTCACGGGCCGACAAACGCCCGTGAGCGGCGCCGGTCCCTTCACACGCAGTCGTGAGCACTGTTTACCCTGCCGCGCCGCCGATTTCCGTAGTGTCGCTATGGATTTTCCCGCGCCATGGGCGAATGCGAAAGAGCGAAATTCGGAGGGGCTTATGAAGTCGTTGAGATTCAAGCTGAAGGCGTCGACCGTGCTGCCGGTCATGGCCGGGCTGGGGGTCGTGGTCGCCGGACCGCTGCTGGTCAGTGGCCCGAGCGCGGCAGTACAGGCACGGGTGAACCCTTCGGCGGTTTCGGGCCCGCAGGTGGCACAGGCGTGCAATCCCTGCGCCGCCAATCCGTGCGCGGCGGCTGCCAATCCGTGCAACCCGTGCGCCGCCAATCCGTGCGCGGCGGCTGCCAATCCATGCAACCCCTGCGCCGCCAACCCGTGCAATCCTTGCGCTGCCGGCGGCGGCACCGCAAGCAGCCGCTGCGTCGTGCCCCGGCTGCAGACCGCCGCCTACAATCCGTGCGCCGCCAACCCCTGTGCCGCCAATCCGTGCGGCGCCAGGGTGATCGCAGTCGCCGCCAATCCATGCAATCCATGCGCGGCGGCGAACCCCTGCGCGGCAAATCCGTGCGCGGCGGCCAACCCGTGCAAACCGTGCGCGGCGAACCCCTGTGCCGCCGCCAATCCCTGCAATCCCTGCGCCGCCAATCCGTGCGCTGCGGGCGCCACGATCGATCTGACGCCGGCCGAGGCGAATGCCGCGTATGACTGCCTGCGCTCGGAATTGCAGGCGGCCTATGCGGCCTCGGGCCAGGCGATCGCGATCAACTACCAGAGTTTCGATGTCTACAGCACGGCGCCCTATCAGTCGGCGCTGCACGGCGCGCGCTATGTGCACAACTACGCGAACCGATCCGGCTCCGCCTATGGCCGCTACGAGGAGGTTGGCACCATGCAGTCCGGTGGCGTGCTGGCGAAGGACAGCTTCGTCGTCGGGGCGGACGGTAGCCTGAGCGTCGGGCCGCTGTTCCTGATGCAGAAGATGCCGGTCGGCTTCAACGCCGCCAGCGCCAATTGGAAGTACACGATGGTCATGCCGGACGGCAGCATCTTCGGCGAGACCAACGGCGCCAATTCCGACGCGGTGCAGTTCTGCATCGATTGCCACGCGGTCGCGGAAACCGATCAGATGTTCTTCCTGCCGGTGGAGTTCCGGGTGAACTGACGGTCGATATTGGGATGGCAAAGGGGCGGTCATTCGACCGCCCCTTTTTCGTGTCGGCGCCCCCGTCAGTCGGCGTTCCAGGCGGTGACGAAGGCGGCGGCGCGGGTCGCGAGCTCGGCGATCGGCAGGCCGGGACGATAGAGGGCGGAGCCGAGACCGAAGCCGGCGGCTCCGGCACGCCGATAGGCGGCCATGGTCTCCGGGGCGATGCCGCCGACCGGGATCAACGGCACCTCCGGCGGCAACACCGCCCGCCATGCCTTGACGACCGGTGGCCCCAGCATCTCCGCCGGGAACAATTTCAGCCCGTCGGCTCCGGCGGCAAGCGCCGCGAAGGCCTCGGTCGGCGTCGCCACGCCGGGGGCGCAGACAAGGCCACGGCCCTTGGCGGCGGCGATCACCGTAGGGTCGCCATGCGGCATGACGATCAACCGGCCGCCGGCTTCGGCCACCGCGGCGACGTCGGCCGGGGTGCGGACCGTGCCGGCGCCGATCAGGGCCCGGCCGGCCAGCCGGTCGGACAGCACGGCGATGCTGTCGAGCGGATCGGGCGAGTTGAGCGGCACCTCGATCAGGGTGAAACCCGCTTCGACCAGCGCGTCGCCGACCGCCGGCGCCTCGGCGGCGGTCAGCCCGCGAAGGATGGCGATCAGCGGCAGGCGGGCGAAGAATTCCGGCCATTCGTTCATCGCCCTGCCTCCTCGATCAGCCCGGCGGCAATGGCAAGTCGGTAGAGGCCGCGCGCCGCCGTGTCCGGTTCCGCGGTCCGTCCCGGCATCCCCAGCGTCGCCAGCGCCTCCGCGTAGCGGGCCGCCAGCGCCGACCCGCCGACGATGGTGATCGGCTCCGCCGCCGGCAGCGACGGCACCGCTTCACGCGCCTCGGCGATCTCGGCGCCGATCAGCAGGCCGGAGAGATAGGAAGCGACGCCGGAGCCCGGCAATCGGCCGAACAGCGCCAGGGTTCGGGCGCTGAACAGCCGGTGCAGCAGGCCGCCATGCCCGGGTCCCGGGGCGTGGGCGAGGCCGCGGCGGAAGGCGTCGGCGTCCTCCGTCTCGCCCTCGACCAGCCGGCCGAGAATGCTGTGGCTCTTGAGCACGGCGAATAGCTCGCCGGTCATGAAGGTGGCGAACCAGACCACCCGGCCGTCCTCGACCAGCGCCCATTTGCTGTGGGTGCCGGGCAGCAGGAAGACCTGCCGGCCGCCCAGTGCCGCGCCGACGATCTGCGTCTCCTCGCCGCGCATCACGTCGGGCACGCCGTCGCCGTCGCTGCCGGCGATGCCGGGCACGAAATGGATGGTGCGACCTTGCCGGGTTCGCTGCGCGACCATGCCGGCCGCCAATTGCGCGGCGCCGGCCGGCCGGTCGACATAGGCCGCCTCGACCCAGCCCTGGCGGCTGCCGATCATGCCGCTGGCGAGCAGCGGGGCCGACGGCGCGGCATCCAACCAGGCGCCGATCCGCGCCTCCATCGCCGCGTCGAAATCGCCGTCGGCCACGGCGAGGATGCCGGCCGCGTCGGTGAACCGGTCGAGGATGCGGCCGTCGCCGCCCAGGCGGTAGGCGCGAAAGCCGCTGGTGCCCCAGTCGAGGCCGATCAGCGCGGTATCGGGATTGGCGTCTTCCATGGGGTCAGAGGACACTGCCCGAGCCTTTCCGTAAAGCCCTCTCGCGACGTGCCGACAACGAGGGGCTCAACCGGCGAACGGCTTGTCGGGCAGGCCGCGCACGCCGGGCCGAACCGCGAACAGGCCGCCGGCCGCCAGCTCCGCCGCCAGGGTCTCGGCTGGCGCGTGGAAGCGGGCGGTGGTGATGTAGAGGGTATCGAGATCGGGGCCGCCAAAGGCGACGCAGGTCGGGTTCAGCACCGGCACTTCGACGATCCTGTCGATCCGGCCGTCGGGCGCATAGCGGACCA
>JABDIP010000466.1 GCA_013003675.1 Inquilinus sp. | reverse complement strand
CCCGGCGCCGTCTCGTCGGCAAATCACCGCGATGCGGCCCTTGGAGGGCCGGGCCGCGGCTTCTATGATCCCCCCGACATGACCGACGACCCGAGCCGGTCTCGTTACGGCTGCTTCCTTCCGGACCTGACCGGGTTGGCGAGGGACCCGTCCGCCGCCGCCCTCCCGCCCCCTATATCGACCCGATCGGCGGCGAAGACAAGCCCCGAGATAGGGGCAGCCAACCTCGGGCCGCGGCCCGAGACGGGGGCGCCGACCGTCAGGCCGACAGGGGAAGCTCCGCATTCGCCGGCAGGGCGGCGACCGTGCCGCCGGCCGGGGCCGGCACGGCGCCGAGCGCCGCCTTGGCCCGCCGCAGCCCGCGGATCACCGCCGGATCGGTCGAGCCGCGGCCGTCGAGGCAACTGCGGAACAGCAGGACGGCATCGGCGGCCCGCCCGCGTCGCAGGCACTCCTCGGCCAGGAAGCGGCGCCGGTCGGCGGGCTCCCCGGCCCAGAGGCGATAGCTCAGACCGGCAAGCGCGGCGTCCAGATCGGCCGGTTCCGGTCGCGACGGTGCGACCGGCCCCTGCCGGCCACGCCGGTACCGATCGACTTCCAGCGCTGCATAGACCAGGGAACCGGCCAGGGGGACCATCAGGACCACTTCGATCCAGAGGGCCGGCCGGCCGAGCCTGGATGCCAGCAAGGCGCAGCCGGCCTGCAGAAAAAGCGCTGAAAACAAGAAGACGTCCATGTTCAGGCACCTTTTTTGTTTTTTTGTCTAAAATCATATTGAACCGGCAATTATTAACAGCCGGTTGACACCGGTGAAGCTGAATACAACCCACGCGTGGGGACCGGCGCCTGGCCCCGGCCAGCCAAATCAGCCTCTATTCCTGCAGATTGCGGCGGGCGACCTCGTACCAGTCGCGCTGGGCGCGGAAATAGAGCTTGTTGCCGAGGTCGACCGAGCGCACCACCTGGGCGAACACGCCGCGGGCGGCATCGACGTCGCCGAGGCGCTGCAGCAGCAGCGCGTGGCGGCAGCGCGCCTCCTCGCCGGGGAAGTACTCGGTCAGGGCGGCGTATTCGCCGAGCGCGTCGCCGTCGCGGCCGAGCCCTTCCAGGGCCCGGGCATAGAGCAAATGGCCGTCGGCGGAGGAGAGATCGGGGTGCGCGGCGCGCAGGCGGTCGAGGGTGTCGACCACCCCGGCATGGTCGCCGCAGCCGAACCGGGCCCGCGCCAGGGCCATCATGATGCCGGGATCGTCGGCGTGCACCCCGGCCAGGCATGCTTCGAGCAGCGGCCGCGCCTCCTCCTGCCGGTCGCGGCGCAGCAGCTCCTTGGCGAGGGCGAACCTGTTCTCCACCGTGGCGGCCCGGTCGACCTCCAGCGCCAGGCGCCGCACCTCGCGATCCGGATCGACGATGTCGCCGATGTCGGTGGCGGCCTGCCGCGCCGCCCGGCTGTGTCGCCATTCCGGCAGGATCTCGAGGAGCAGGTAGGCGAGGCTGCCGGCGACCGGCAGCATCATCACGACGAAGATCCAGGTCGTCGGCCGGCCGGTGCGGGCGACATGCACGGCGCACATCAACTGAAGGCCGACCGTGACGGCGATGAGGATCGGCATGATGGCACCTCCCAAACGCGCCGAGAGCGGTCTATCGTTGACCGGGAGAAGGGATGATCGGCGATCATTCTTGCCATTCGGTTGATAAAGACAAGAGGTCACTCGTGACGCGCGATCAGCCGCCGGACGCCGCGGCGGAGAATTTCTACATCCATCCGGGGCTTGAGCGGCACGCCGAACGGCGGCACGACGATGCCTGGCTGGCCGAGCGGCTGCGCGATCCGTCGACCCGGCTGGTGCCGGTGTGGCGGGCCAAGAACCTGATCGCCGGCCCGCGCGAGGCGCCGCGCCCGGCGCTGCCGTCGGCGGCCGGCGATTGGTGGCGGCGGCTCAGCCGGCAGGAGGCGTTCATGGGCATCGCCGACGGCGTCGCCTATGTCGCCATCGATGTCGGCGGGGTGGCGGCACCGGAGGACGAGCCGGCCCTGGCCGGGCATGGCACCTTCGTCGATCTGCGCACCACCGGGCCGCTGATGCCGCGCGGCGACGGCGCCCTCTTGGCCTATGCCCGCGGCCTGCTGTGGTGGCACCAGCGCCACCGCTTCTGCGGCGTCTGCGGCCACACAACCGAGAGCCACGAGGCCGGCCACCGCCGCACCTGCGGCAATGCCGACTGCGGCACGCTGCACTTCCCGCGCACCGACCCGGCGGTGATCGTGCTGGTGCACGACGGCGACCGCTGCCTGCTGGGCCGGCAGAGGATCTGGCCGCCGGGCATGCATTCGGTGCTGGCCGGCTTTCTGGAGCCGGGCGAGAGCCTGGAGATGGCGGTCGCCCGCGAGATCAAGGAGGAGGTCGGGATCGAGGTCGCCGATATCCGCTATCAATCCTCCCAGCCCTGGCCGTTCCCGCAATCGCTGATGGTCGGCTTCACCGCCCGGGCGACGACGACAGAGATCTTCTTCGGCGACGACGAGTTGGAGGACGCCGGCTGGTACAGCCGGGCGGATCTGCGGGCCTCGCCGGAAGACGAGAGCTTCCGCCTGCCGCGCCGCGACTCGATCGCCCGCCGGCTGGTCGACGAGTGGCTGGCGGCCGACGGCTGACGGCGCCTCGGCGACGCGTCAGTCCGGCCGGTCGGACTCGACCTTGATCCACTCGGCAACCTGCCGCCGGTCGGGATCCCGGAAATGGATTTCGACAACGCTGCCCGGGGCCAGATCGGCAAACCTGCCGGCCAGGGTCGGCCGCCCGACCGACGAACGGTCCAGCCAGATCCGCGTGTTCCGCGCCACACCGACGGTCACCGTCCCGGCATCCGCGGGCCGGCTCAGGGTGATGGTTCGCGCGCCGGGATCGGTCGCGGCGATCTCGCCGGCATAGGTGACGGTCCCGGACAGCCCGGGCGACTGGCCGATGGGGATGAACTGCTCGGTCGTGCGCTGCCCCCACACACCGATCGGACAGAACAGCACGACCGCCGACATTGCCAGGGCGAAGAGCGCACCGCGGCGCGCCGTCGTCGGTCGGCGTTTCCGCATGGTCATCACGGCACCTCCACGAGCTCGGCACGCGCCCGCCGCTGCTCGGCGATCGCCTCTCGCGCCAGCCGCCCCCGCCGGAACAGGCTGCGCCCGGCGCGGTCCGCCAGAAGTCGCGCCGCCCGCAGATGGGCGACCGCCTCGGGGTGAAGGCCGCCGCCGGCCAGAACCGCAATGCTGTCATCGGTCTCCGCGACGGCGATCCGCAGCGCCCGCTTTGCCGGCTCGCGGCTGAGCGCGGCACCCTGCTCCAACCGCTCGATCGAGACCCGGATGTTCTCCAGCGCGTTGATCACCCGCAGGAACGCCGCCACCTCGACCACCTGCGTCCCGTCCAGGTTGATGCCGCTGCCGGTCGCACCGGCAATGAGCTGGCCGGCCGGCGAGTCGTTGAAGGCGTCGCCATTGTAGAACGCGACCGCGCCCTCGATGGTCTCGATCGAGTTGTTGTGGAAGAACGGCCCGGTGTCGGCTGCCTCGACGAGCGTCGGCGTATTGAACTCGCCGTTTCCGGGAACACCGAAACCGTCATCCGGCGGCACCAACTCGCCGGTCAGGTCGGCCGGCTGATCCGGCAGATCCTCGACGCCGGTGTTGAAGTTCAGATTGCCGGCCCCTTCGCCGAAGATGCGGGGGTCGCCATTGGCGCCGGCATTGGCGTGGCACGCGTTGCATTTGCCCAGGGTGTTGTCGAGGAAGATCTCCTGCCCCCGCGCCGCCGTTGTCCCCCTGAGGACAAGCGGCAGCAGCAGATCCTCCTGCCGGCCCAGGGACAGTTGGAACGCCTCCAGCGCATCCAGCTCGTCGTCGGTCGGCAGGCGGAAATCGACACCGGGAACCCTGTCCAGGGTCTTGGTGAAATGCTGGATGACGGCCCCGGTCGCGAAGGATCGCAGGGTCCCGTCGCCCGGCGCGCCATCCCCCGACCAGCCGGTGCGCGGCCCGGCGGCGCTGTCGATCGAATTGCGCTGGGCCAGCACGTGCGGCACGCCGCGCTGGACGAAGCGATTCGGCAGGTCGCCGAAGCCGTCCAGATTTTCCAGGATCAACCCGAATTCCCGCATCAGCCGCGGATTCTCGAAGTTCTCCGCGAGCGCCGGGGTGAACTCGGCGACGAACAGCGCATCGTTGTCCGGCAGGGTGGCGATGAAGACCGGATCGATGGCGAAGTCGTTCTCTTCCCGATGGCAGGTGCCGCAGGTCCGGCCATTGCCGTCGAAGGTCTCGTTGAAGAAGAGATCGCGGCCCTTCGCGACTTGCGGATCCGGAGCCGGCAAATCGGTCCGGTCACAGCCATAGACCAGCAACGCGGCAAGACCACAGACCAGCGGAAGGCGCCAGGACCGGCCCTTCTCGTGGCGTGCGGCATTCCGGGCATATTCGGCATGCATGGAACGATCTGCCTGACTTGAACCAAGAAAGGCGGCGAGAGAAAGCCTAACAACATTCGCGCAGACGCGGTGTGACAATATCGAGACGGAGCCGACTGCCGAAGAATCGCCAGGATCGGCGCGCATCAACGGCCCGATCCGAGGTCCGCCGGAACCCGAAAGGCTCCCGACAGTGTCCATCAGGCCGCCCGATAGCGCAGCCGACCGTCCCGGTTCGCGATCCGAGCGCCGATGATCGGGGTGTTCGATTCCGGCAATGGCGGGCTGACGGTGCTGCGGGCGCTGGCCGGGCGACTGCCCGGGCCGGGCTTCGCCTATCTCGGCGACCACGCCAACGCGCCCTATGGCGACCGGCCGGCGGAGGCGGTCTATCGGCTGACCGTCGAAAACGTCGAGCGGCTGTTCGGCCTCGGCTGCCGGCTGGTGCTGCTGGCCTGCAACACCGCCTCGGCGGTGGCGCTGCGCCGGCTGCAGCGGCATTGGCTGCCGGGCGTCGATGGCGGGCGGCGGGTGCTGGGCGTGCTGGTGCCGGTGGTCGAGCCGATCACCCTGGTGCCCTGGCAGGTGAACGCGCCGCCGTCGGACCGGCCGACGCCGCCGGCCACCATCGGCGTCTTCGCCACCCCGCGCACCGTGACGACCGGCGCCTTCGCGTATGAGATCGGCCGCCGCGCGCCGGCGGTCACGGTGCTGCAACAGGCCTGTCCGGGGCTGGTGGCGGCGATCGAGGCGGACGCGCCGGCGGCGGAGATCGCCGGGCTGGTCGCCGGCTTCGTCGCCGCCCTGCAGGAACGCTGCCCGGCGGGACGGCCCGATACGGTGGTGCTGGGCTGTACCCATTTCCCGCTGGTCGCCGATGCCTTCGCCGCGGCGTTGCCGGCGGGCGTGCCGATTCTCGACCAGCCGCGCCTGGTGGCGGACAGCCTGGAGGCCTATCTGCGACGCCATCCGGATTTCGACGACGGGGCTGGCGGCGGCGCCGCCGAGGGCGGCGGGATCCGCTTCCTCAGCACCGGTTGCAACGGCGCCACCGCCGCCGTCGCCTCGCGCTTCTTCGGCCGGCCTGTCGTATTCGAACGGGTCGGTTGAGCCCCTGCTGTTCCTCGTCGGGCCAGAGAATCTCATTTTTGGCAGTCATTGCGAGCCGCAGGCGTGGCAATCCAGGGCGGCGAGGGCGGGACTGGATTGCCACGGCGCATTCGCACCTCGCAATGACGGCAAGGGGTGGGGCCTGGGACCGCCGGCGCGAACCCGTTCCCGCCGTCAATCGTCGCCGGCGATTTGGCTCGGGTCCTGGCGGAAGGGGTGGGCCGGATAGACGCCGAGGATGTGGAAATGGCGCGAGAAGAAACCGAGCTCCTCGAAGGCGAGCCTGAGCGGGCGGTCTTCCGGATGGCCTTCGACATCGGCGTAGAACTGCGCCTGGGCGAAGCGGCCGCCGACCATGTAGCTTTCCAGCTTGGTCATGTTGACGCCGTTGGTGGCGAAGCCGCCGAGCGCCTTGTAGAGCGCCGCCGGCACGCTGCGCACCTCGAAGATGAAGCTGGTGATGGTGCCCTTGGCGCCGGGCGGCGGCGGCTTGGCCTCGCGCTCCATGATCAGGAAGCGGGTAGTGTTGTGCTCGGCGTCCTCGATGTCGGCGCGCAGGCTGACCAGGCCGTAAAGTTCCGCCGCCAGCGACGAGGCGATGGCGGCGACGGTCGGGTCGCCCTGCTCGGCGACCATCTTCGCCGCCCCGGCGGTGTCGGCGTGCACCACCGGCTTCAGGCCGCGTTCGGCGATGAAGGCCTTGCACTGGCCGAGGGCGTGGACGTGGCTGTAGACGGTATGCAGATCCTCCAGCCGGGCGTCCGGCACCGCCAGCAGATGATGGTTCACCCGCTGGAAGTGCTCGCCGTTGATGTGCAGCCCGGCGCTGGGCAGCATGTGGTGGATGTCGGCGACGCGCCCGGCGACCGAGTTCTCCACCGGGATCATCCCCGCATCGGCACGCCCGTCATGGACGGCGGCGATGGTCTCCTCGAAGGACGGGCACGGCAAGGTGGCATGGTCGGGGAATACCCGGCGGCAGGCCATGTCGGAATTGGCCCCCGGCCAACCCTGGAATGCGATCGTGTTTGAACCCATGGACCGGCGGCCGTTGGTTGCGTTGCGCTTGCACGGGGCAAAAAAGGGGACGCAACCCTTTTTCCGATCACCGACAGTTCAACCGCCGCGCTCGCGCACCGGAAAAAGGGTTGCGTCCCCATTTTTATGAGGGGGCCAGCAATGCCGCCGCCCGCTCCAGGTCGGCGGGAGTATCGACACCGAGCGGAACGGTGTCAACGAGCGCCACGGCGATGCGCATGCCGTTCGCCAGGGCGCGGAGCTGCTCC
>JABDIP010000465.1 GCA_013003675.1 Inquilinus sp. | reverse complement strand
AGGTATCCCCATCGATCGGCCCGCCCGCACAGGCGGGCCGAAATTCGCTGGGGCTCGGAGAAGGCCATAACAATAAACGGGGAGGGGCTGGGATGAGTTTCCCAAGAGGGGCGCGGGCGCCATTTTTCGGGGTCGTCGTGACGGCGGCAATCACCATCGCCGCCGGGCCTGTCCAGGCCACGGAAGGCTATTTCCAGCATGGCTACGGCGTCGTTTCCAAATCTCTCGCCGGCACCGGCGCGGCCTTTTCCCAGGACGCCATGTCCCAGGCCTTGAACCCGGCCGGGCTGGTGAATGTCGGCAACCAGGTCGAATTCGGCCTGTCGTTGTTCAGCCCGAGGCGCGAGGTCACCGGGAGCGGCGCCAGCGGTTCGCCCGGCGCGGTGCCGACGGGTACGGTGGACAGCGACAGCGAGTTCTTCGTCATCCCCAATATCGGCGCCAGCTACCAGATCGACGACGTGTCCGCGGTCGGCGTCGCGCTATACGGCAATGGCGGCATGAACACCGACTATCCGGCCCTGGCTCGCCCGGTCGCGGAATGCGGCGGCGGCTCGGGTATTTTCTGCGGCGGCGGCACCGGCGTCGACCTGAGCCAGAGCTTCCTGCAATTCACCTATGCCCGCGAGGTCGCCGACGGCGTGTCGGTCGGCGTCGGGCCGATCCTGGCGGTGCAGTTCTTCGAGGCACGAGGGCTTACCGCCTTTTCCCCGGGGTCCTCCGACCCGGCCAACCTCACCGACAACGACCACGACACGTCCTACGGCTTCGGCGGCCGGATCGGCATTCAGGCCGAGCTGTCCCCCGAGATCCGCGTCGGCGCGGCATACCAGCTCCGCACCTATATGAGCGAGTTCGACGATTATCGCGGGCTGTTCGCCGAACAGGGCGATTTCGACATCCCGCCGGCGCTGCAGGTCGGGCTCTCCTGGCAGCCGGCGGACAATTTGACGCTGTTGTTCGACTACAAGCGCATCTGGTACGGCGACGTCAACTCGGTCGGCAATCCGTTCTCGTCGCCAGGGCTGCTCGGCGACGAGAACGGCCCCGGATTCGGCTGGGACGACATCGACGTCTTCAAGATCGGCGCCCAGTGGGAGGTCGACGAAAAATGGACCGTCCGCGGCGGCTACTCGTACAGCGAGAACCCGATCTCCTCGTCGGAAGTGCTGTTCAACATCCTCGCCCCCGGCGTGATGGAGCATCACATCACCGGCGGCGTCAGCTACCAGCTCAGCGACAGCAGCACGGCGTTTCTCGGTGCCGCGCTCTTCGCGCCCAGTTCCGACGTCTCCGGCCCCAACCCGCAGCTTCCCGCCCAGAACATCGATCTGGAAATGCACCAGTTCGAGATCTCGTTCGGGATGGCCTGGCAGTTCTAAGGCATGACCGCCGGCCGGTTGGTCGGCTAGTCTACTCTGGTTGGTTTCAGAATCGCGACGCTGTCGGGGTGGCTTCAATGCGATACAAGGACGATCTGTCCCGTTGCCTGCGGGTCATCGGATTCATTCTCGGCATCCTCTATTGCGGCGCCGTCGGGTTGACCGGCGCCGTCGATCTCGCCCACCCGGCAGCGGCGCAGACCGGAACGGCCGTGCCGCCGTCCGAGCCCGGACCGGAGGGCGGCACCGTGCCCGGACAGACCCTCGGCAGCGCCAGCGATGCGGAGATCTGGCGCCAGATCCGCCGCGGCGCGGCGGGCACCGTGACGATCCCGCAGGACGAGGCCGGCGTGCTGATCCAGTCGGAAGGCGAGCAATGGCGCTCGATCCGCAACGGCCCGCTGTCGACCTACGGCTCCTGGCTGCTGTTCGGGGCGGTCGGCGTGGCGGCGCTGTATTTCGCGATCCGCGGCCGCATTCGCATCGCCGCCGGCCGGTCCGGCCAGCGCATGACACGCTTCTCGTTGACCCAGCGGGTCACCCATTGGTTCACCGGGGTGCTGTTCCTGTTGCTCGGCACCACCGGGCTGATCCTGCTCTACGGCAAATACGTCCTGATTCCGCTGGTCGGAGCGCCTGCGTTCGGGGCGATCGCCAGCGCCGCCATGCAGGCGCACAACCTGTTCGGACCGCTGTTCATCCTCGCGATCCTGACGCTCTTCGTCGTCTTCGTGCGCGGTAATGGCTTCCGGCTGATCGGCCTCGGCTGGTTCCTGCGCCTCGGCGGCTTCTTCGGCGGGCACATCCGCACCGGCCGCTACAACGCCGGGGAGAAGAGCTGGTTCTGGGCCGCCGTGCTGCTGGGTCTGGTGCTGTCGGCAAGCGGGTTGGCGCTGGAATTCCCCTACCTGCTCGGAGAACGCCAGGATTTGCAGCTGGCCAATCTGGTGCATGGCATCGCGGCGCTGTTGTTCATCTGTGGCGGTCTCGCCCACATCTATCTCGGCACGATCGGCATGGAAGGGGCGCTGGAGGCGATGACGCGCGGCGACGTCGACACCAACTGGGCCAAGGAGCACCACGACGTCTGGCATGACGAGATGGTGGCACCCGACGCCGCCGAAAGCCCCAAGGAGGCACGGCCATGACCTTCCTGTAACTGACCGAGGGGCCGCTCTGGTACGCGGCCGCCGCCATCTTCGGCGTCGGCGTGCTGTGGCGCCTGGGCGGCATCCTGGCGCTCGGCGCGCCGAAGGACCTCAGCGAGCCGCGCGGTTCGGCGTCCGGCGGCGCGGTCAAGGCCATCCTGCTGCATTCGGTGCCGCATGGCGGGTTCTTCCGTCGCACCAAGTTCCATTTCTTCGCCGGCTATCTGTTCCATCTCGGCCTGTTCGCGCTGCTGGTTTTCGCGGCGCCGCATGTGCTCTTCATCGAGGAGAGGATTCT
>JABDIP010000464.1 GCA_013003675.1 Inquilinus sp. | reverse complement strand
GCCGCCGATCCGCTGCAGATCCTGATGATCTGGACCGGCGGCATGTCGTTCCATGGCGGGCTGGCCGGCGTCATCGTCGCCATGGTGCTGTTCGCCCGCCGACGGGGGCTCGCCTTCCTGGCGGTCGCCGATATCATCGCCACGGTGGCGCCGATCGGCCTGTTCTTCGGCCGCATCGCCAACTTCGTCAATGCCGAGCTGTTCGGCCGGCCGACCGATCTGCCCTGGGGCATCGTCTTCCCGAACGGCGGCGGCGTGCCGCGCCACCCCAGCCAGCTCTACGAGGCGTTCCTGGAAGGGCTGGTCCTGCTGGTCATCCTCGCCGTGCTGGCGCGCCGGCAATCGTTCCGCCGCCGCCCCGGCATGCTGGCCGGCATCTTCCTCGCCGGCTACGGCGTCGCCCGGTTCCTGGTCGAATTCGCCCGCCAGCCCGACGCGCAGTTCGTCGAGGGAACCGTCTGGCTCGGCGCGACCATGGGCCAGCTTCTGTCGCTGCCGATGATCGCGATCGGCCTCGGCGTGCTGCTATGGGCCGCCCGCCAGACGCCCGCCCGCACCGCGTGACCGGGTTGGGCGACCGGCTGCGCCGCGAGATCGCGGCGCGGGGACCGATGAGCGTCGCCCGCTTCATGGCCATCGCGCTGGACGATCCGCAGCACGGCTATTATCGCACCCGCGACCCGCTCGGCCGGGCAGGCGACTTCACGACCGCACCCGAGATCTCGCAGATCTTCGGCGAGTTGATCGGGATCTGGCTGGTCGATTGCTGGGACCGGCTGGGCCGCCCCGAGCCGTTCCAGCTGGTCGAATTGGGACCGGGACGCGGGACGCTGACGGTCGACGCGCTGCGCGCCGCCCGAATCGTGCCGGCCTTCGCCGCCGCCGCCGCGCTGCATCTCGTGGAGACCAGCCCGGTGCTGCGGGCCCGTCAGAAAGCGACCCTGGAAGCCGCCGATGCGCCCGCGCCGGCCTGGCACGAAAGCCTGGCGACGGTGCCCGAAGGGCCGCTGCTGTTGGTCGCCAACGAGTTCTTCGATGCCCTGCCGATCCGCCAGTTCCAACGGGCCGCCGATGGCTGGCACGAGCGAATGGTCGGTTGCGAGGACGGCCCCGGCGGCGCGCTCTGCTTCACCCTGGCGCCGCGCCCGAGCCCGGCGGCGACCCTGCTTCCGGCCGCCCGGGCGGATTGCCCGATCGGCGCGGTGGTCGAATATGGCGAAGCCGCCGAATCGGTGGCCGCGGAGATCGGTCGACGGATCGCCCGGACGGGCGGTGGCGCGCTGATCGCCGATTATGGCCACTCTCGGCCCGGCGTCGGCGACACGCTGCAGGCGGTCCGCCGGCACCGCTATGCCGACCCGCTGGCGGATCCGGGCGAGACCGATCTCACCGCCCATGTCGATTTCTCCGCCCTGGCCGCCGCGGCACGGGAATCCGGCGCGGCTGTCGATGGGCCGGTCGCCCAGGCCCGATGGCTTGACGCCATGGGGATCGCCGCGCGCGCGGCGGCATTGAAGCAGCGCGCCACGCCGGATCAGTGCCGCGATATCGACAGCGGCGTCGAACGGTTGACCGCGGCGGATGGAATGGGTCACCTGTTCCAAATGATGTCCATCGCCCCCCAACGGCTTGCTCCAACCGCCGGTTTTGGCTCCGAGTCCCGAGGCCCGACCCGGTGATTCAACTCAGCTCGCTGGTGGGTCTGAAGGGTGTGCGCCACGGATTCTTCACCCGAATCGGCGGCGTCTCCGCCGGCCTCTACGACTCGAAGAACTGTGGATTCGGCTCCGGCGACGACGCCGACAATGTGGCCCGCAACCGCGCCCGCTGCGTTGCCGAGATGGCCGAAGGCAGCGCCCGGCTAGTGACCGCCTTTCAGATCCACAGCGCCGAGACGCTGATCGTCGAGCAGCCTTGGCGGCGCGAGGACTCGCCGAGCGTCGACGCGCTGGTCACCGCCATGCCGGGGATCGCCGTCGGCGTGCTGACCGCCGACTGCGCGCCGGTCCTGCTCTGCGATGGCGAGAACGGGGTCGTCGGCGCCGCCCATGCCGGTTGGAAGGGGGCGATCGGCGGCATCCTGGAATCGGCGGTGGCGGCGATGGAGGAGCTGGGTGCGTCGCGTCCGTCGATCCGGGCGGCGGTCGGCCCGTGCATCGCCCAATCGTCCTACGAGGTCGGACCCGAATTCCTGAAGCGCTTCGTCACCGAGGATGCCGACAACGCCGCCTTCTTCCGCGACGGAGAGCGGCCCGACCATCCCCATTTCGACCTCAAGGGCTATGTCGCCCGGCGCCTCGAGCGACTCGGCCTGGGCGGGCTCGAAGTGGCGTCGCACGACACGGTTGCCGAGGAAGACCGCTTCTTCAGCTATCGCCGCGCGACCCGGCGCGGCGAGCCGGATTACGGCCGAAACCTCTCGGCGATCGCGCTGGAATAGCGCCGGTTTAACCGGTCGGAAACCAGCATTCGGCCATACTTGCCCCGGGACATTGGGGGAAAATCGAAGCCATGGCGGTGCACGGCATCGGCACACCGGTCGCCGGCGGCCCGGGCGGGCGCGGCGGCGTCGTCATTGGCAGCCACCGGCTGCCGGGCGATCGCGTGGCGCTGCGGATCCGCGGCGACGAGCCGGCACCGGCAACCCCGACACCAAATGGACCGGACATCCAGCCATCGGCGGTCGTGCCGCCGGCTGACCCATCGCCGCCCCGGCTGGCCACGCCGAGCGTGGCGCGCACGCCGGACCGGCTCGCCCCGACCGAACGCGCCGCCGTCGACCGGCTGCGACAACGGGACGCGCAGGTGCGGCAGGAAGAGCAGGCCCATGCCGCGGCGGCCGGCGCGCTCGCCGGCCCGATCGCCTATGTGTACCAG
>JABDIP010000426.1 GCA_013003675.1 Inquilinus sp. | reverse complement strand
CCGGGTGCTCGGCGCCGGCCCCGGCGGGTATGCCAATCTGATCGGCGAGCAGGCGGTGTTTCTGTTGAGCCGCAAGCGATCTTGATCTAGCGCGAAGCCGTCTCGCCGCGGCGGGCCATGGTGCCGCCGACCGGGACCAGCACCGGCCGGCCGCGCCTGACGACACGGCGGGATGCGGACATCTGGTAGAGCTGCTTCGACGCCTCGATCATCAGCACGCCGGAGAAGGTCTCGAAGAAGCGGCCGCCCACCCGTTCCCAGGCCGGCGCCGCGCGCAGCAGGACGCGCGAGCGGGTCGGCGGGATATAGAGCGCCCGCGCCACCCGTTCCGGCACGAATTGATGCTCCCGCAACATGCTCGATAGCTGGGATTCGCTGAACGGCCGGCCGTGGCCGAACGGCGTGCGGTCGGAGCGCGCCCAGATGCCGCGGCGGTTCGGCACCACCACCAGCACCCGGCCGTTGCCGGCCAGCACCCGCCACACCTCGCGCATCTGCTCGAGCAGATTCTCAGTCGCCTCGGCGCCGTGCACCAGCAGGACGCGGTCGACGGAGACGTCGGGCAGCGGCAGTTCGGTCTCGTCGGCCAGGCTGACCAGCCCGGGCTGCCCGGCCGGCCACCGTGTCACGCCCTGCCGCGCCGGCATGACGGCGAAGACCCGCTCCGCCTCGTCGCGAAACGGCGTCAGATAGGGGGTGGCGAAGCCGAGGCCGAGCAGTATCTGACCCTGCAGATCCGGCCACAGGGCGCGCACGCGGCGGCGGATCATGCGCTGGGCGACATGACCCAGGCTGCTGCCGTAGAACTCGCGCAGATCGACGACGTCGGTGTACATTGCGGCCCTGATCCTAGATCAAGATCGTTTCGGATCGAATCGATCTGAAGCGTGAATCCTGATCTAATCAAACGAACTGGAGGCTGATTCACGCATCGCACCGTTCCGGCGCGATGCGATCAGGCTCCAGCAGAGTCTCAGATGGGGACGAGAGCGCCGCGGCGAAACCCCGCCCGGCGCGGCGCGGAAGACGGAAGACCATGGCTGCCCTCGAAATCGACATCCTGCCCGCCCTCAGCGACAACTACATCTACCTGCTGCGCGACGTCGAAAACGGCACCGCGGCGGTGGTCGACCCGTCGACCGCCGAGCCGGTGATCGCCGCCCTGGAGGAGCGCGGCCTCGGTCTCGGCCTCATCCTCAACACCCACCACCACCACGACCATATCGGCGGCAACGCGGCGCTGAAGGCGCGCTATGGCGCCACGATCATCGGCCCGCGCAGCGAGATCAGCCGGATCCCGGCGCTCGACCGCACCGTCGGCCAGGGCGACCAGGTTTCGGTCGGCGGCGAGACGGCGGCGGTGATAGAGACGCCGGGCCACACCAGCGGCCATATCGCCTTCTGGTTTCCGACCAGCAAGGCGCTGTTCTGCGGCGACACCCTGTTCGCGCTGGGCTGCGGCCGGCTGTTCGAGGGCACCCCGGCGGAGATGTGGGCGAGTCTGCTCAAACTGCGCGACCTGCCCGACGACACGCGGATCTATTGCGGCCACGAATACACCCAGTCGAACGCCCGCTTCGCGCTGACCGTCGAGCCCGACAACGCGGCCCTGGCCGAGCGCGCCGAACGGATCGACGCGACACGGGCGCAGGGTCTGCCGACCATCCCCTCGACGATCGGCGAGGAAAAGGCGACCAACCCGTTCCTGCGCGCCGATGTCGAGAGCCTGAAGCGGGGCATCGGCATGCCCGGCTGCAGTACCGTCACCGCCTTCGCCGAACTGCGCGGCCGCAAGGACCGCTTCTGACCCCATCCCGCCGAGCCGGAGTCCCTCGCCGCCATGAAACTGCGCTTCAGCCCGACTTCGCCCTATGTCCGCAAGGTTCGGGCGCTGGCCATCGAGACCGGTCTCGCCGACCGCCTGGAGCTGGCGGCGACCGACCCCTGGCAGGCCGACACCGACCTGCCCGCCAGCAACCCGCTGGGCAAGGTCCCGGCGCTCGAGCTCGACGACGGCACGGTGCTGTTCGACTCGCCGGTGATCTGCGAATACCTCGACAGCCTGCACGGCGGCACCAAGCTGTTCCCGGCCGCCGGCCCGGCGCGGTGGAAGGCGCTCCGCCTGCAGGCGATCGGCGACGGCATCTGCGACGCGGCGATCCTCCGCCGGCTCGACGGCATGCGGCCGGCCGGCCTGCAATCCGCCGATTGGCAGCAGCGCCAGCGCCAGGCAGTGGCCCGCGCCTGCGACCTGCTGGAGGCGGAGGCCGGGACGCTGGGCGGCCCGGCCACGATCGGCCAACTCGCAATCGCCTGCGCCCTCGGCTATCTCGACTTCCGCTTCGATGCCGACAAGTGGCGCGAGGGCCGGCCGAAGCTGGCCGCCTGGTTCGCCGACTTCGCCAAGCGCCCGTCGATCGCCGAGACGGCGCTGCCGCCGGCGTGATCTTGGCGGATATCGCCCGCCCCGCACCGCTAGCGCATTATCCACTCACGTGGAATCGGCTCCGGCCCGCGCCCCCGCCCGTCCACCCATGAGGATACTGGCGTTGGGTGGACGGGCGGGGGCGCGGGCCGGAGCCGATTCCACGTGAGTGGATAATGCGCTAGAAGCGCACGAACGGGTTG
>JABDIP010000420.1 GCA_013003675.1 Inquilinus sp. | reverse complement strand
ATCGCCCCGACGCCGCCCTGGTAGCCCTCCAACAGCGCCCTCAGCCGATCGGCCAATCGGCGCTCGCCGATCCGGGCGACCGCGTCCACGAGCAGCAGATGAGCGACAAGCCGGCCCAGATCGTGGTGCGGATCGCCCGACCTCCTGGCCCGACGTCCGGCCACCGCGACCCGGCGAGCGCCGGATTCGGGGTTGGTGCGGCACAGCACCCGATCGGCCGTGAGATTACCGTGGATCGGCCTCGGCATCACCGGCGGCAGTTGTTCCGCACCCTTGTCCAGCAATTCCCCAACCGCCGCTACCCGGTCGGCGAGACGCGGGACCGCCCGGCTAATCCGCAACATCCGCTCGCGCAGATCGGATCGTGCGACGTTTATCGACCAGCCCTCCAGCGGAATGGTCGGCAGACGGTGCAGCTCGGCAATCGCCGCTCCGACCGCCGCAAACCCGCCGGGGCGCAGCCGCGGTAGGAGATCGACCATCGACGTGCCCTCCAGCTCCGTGGTTACCAGCGCATGGGCTTCCGGGCAGTAGCGGATCATTCGGGGCAGTTCGAGGTTAGTACCCGACGCGGCGACGGCGTTGGCCATCTCGCTCATGGCGAGGGCCGTCTCCGCCGCGCGATGGCCGTTGGTGTCCAATTCGACCCGATACCGACCGCCGCCATCCGGTCGATCACGGATGAATACCGCTCGCTCCAGGGGTGACCAGCGTACCAGGACGGGCGGCGCACAACCCCGCCAATCGGCAATCGCCGTGGCCAATTGCGCATCGCAATCCCGCCAGGACGCCTCATCGACCAGATCGCTGAGCGCACCCGGATCGGGCTCGCCGACGGCAGCCCAGACGACGATCCGGTCGCGGAGCAGCGACACCGGCATCGGGTCACCGGCGGCAACGACGACGCGGGCGAGCCCGGCCTCGAACTCCCGCGCCGCTCGGGACGGGTCGGCATGGACGTGCAGCATCGTCATCAATGGCGTCGAGGCCGCCGTACCGCCAGCCGACGCATACTCGCCTCGGACCTCGACCCCGGCCCACTCGTAGGGCAGATAGCGTATCGGGCCGGCCTCGGCCAGCACGACCCGGCCGCCGGCCCAATTTCGCCCTTGTTTCGACCAGAGGGCGGACAGCGCCTTGTCAGGCCCATCGGTGCCGCCGCGTTGTCCCAACAGCCAATCGACGGTCTGAAATACCGGGTCGGTGCGATGGCTCATGCGACCGCCGCCGCCGCCATCGGCCCTCGTGACACGCACCCGACGTCACCACCACCGCCCGCCGCCAGACGCCGTCGCAATATTGCCCGCCACACCTCACGATGCAGACGCCACGACCGCTGAATGGCTCTTAGGTCCGGCCAGACCGGTTCGCGATACCTTGGCGACGCGACCTCCCCCTGCGGCCGCATTGTTCATGCTCTGCGCACACGGCCGTTTTCCGGCTCGATAGGTCTGCGGGCCGGTTACCGATTCGATAGAGCAGCCGCAGGCCGGGTACCACCTGGGGTTTTCCCTAGGCCTATCGAATGCAGCCCGGCGCATCGAAGCTGGCGAGGTCAGGCTGGCGATCCGGCGACAGGGGGATGAAAAGAAAGGAAGCGGTTGTAGGGTTGACGGCGTCAGCCGTCGTGCGTCGTCGCCGAAGCGGAGCCGTCGGCATGCGACGCCATGGCACCGCGGACGGTGGCCAACAGACAATCGTGAATGAACGGCTTCTCGATATAGAACGCGCCGAGCCGGTCGGCCATGGCACGGGACCGGCGACCACCCTTGCCTGTCATCAGGATGATCGACAGGTTTGCGACCCTGCCTTTCAGCATGCCGGCAAGATTGGCGCCGCTCATATCAGGCAGGTTCATGTCCGCCAACAGGCAGCCGGCCCTGTCATGCCGCCAACGCTCGAGAAACTCCTCGCCGGACGCGAACGTCTCGACACGGTAGTCGGCTGCCGAAAGAACAAATTTCAAGGAGTCACGCACGGCCGCATCGTCGTCGACCACGAAAACGACCGGATCCGGCATACTTGACCGCCCCGTCGTCAAACTCGCCACCGCTGAGTCCCGGTCCGCGAACATATGCCCTCCTGGCAATCGCCCCCGCTCAAAGCCAAGTGCGACGGCGTCGCTGGCGAGGACGGCGCAGAATACCGCCAAATACCGCACAGGCCGCGACTAATCATAATCGCGTTCACCGGCTCGGGTGTGACATTGTTGAGACAATCGCACATCGGCACAACTGAAAATGAAGGTGTCATCTCGCCGGGAAACGGCGTCTCTCTGACGACTACATGCTCGCCGGCGATCTCAGTCTTCGCAGATGCTTACAACCGTGCCGCGAAGTCACGCGACACCGGCCGCGATCGCCTCCACTACGTTAGGGAAGCGACCCGCTCCAGGGCACGGAGGGAGTCCCCAGGTCGAGCCTAGGAAATTCCCTTGCCGACCGTCAGCACCGCCACGCGGCGGATCAGGTCGGCGGCGGAGCGGGCTTCCATCTTCGCCATGATGTTGGCGCGATGAAACTCGACCGTCTTTTCGCTGATGCCCAGGGTAAAGGCGATCCGCTTGTTGGGCTCCCCGGCGACAACCTGGTCAAGGACCTGACGCTCGCGAGGCGTCAGCGTCTGCAACCGCCGCCAATCGTCAACATTGGCGAATGTGCCATTGTTGCCCCGTGAGTCCTGCCCGGACAGGGTGCGCTGGACAAGGTCGAGGACTTCCTGCCCATTGAACGGCTTCTCGACGAAGTCGATCGCCCCCTCCTTCATCGCCCGCACCGCCATGCGAACGTCGCCATGGCCGGTGATCACGATAATCGGCAATGAAACACCGCGCTGGGCCATCAGCCGCTGAAGATCTAGACCACTCAGCCCAGGCATCCGAACGTCGGTCACGACACAGCCGGCGCGATCCGGTCCAACGGATGCCAGGAATGCGTCGGCGGATTCGAATGCCTCGACGTCCAGATCCACGGACGCGAACAGGAAGCTGAGGGACTCACGGACGGCGCTATCGTCGTCGACGATGAAGACTGCCGGCCTCTCACCCATCTTCCCTCTCCGTGCCCATGATCGGAAGCCGCACGTAGAACACCGCGCCGCCGGAAACCTCGTTTTCCTCAACCCAAAGCTGTCCATCGAAGGATTGCACAATCGAACGACTGATCGCCAGCCCCATTCCGAGGCCGCTGGGCTTCGTAGAGAAGATCGGCTCGAAGATCTTCTCCCTCAGGTCGGGCCGAATACCGGGGCCGGTATCGCTCACCGCAATGAGGACATATCGTCGCGCTTCGACTTTCGTGGAGATTGTCAGCCGGCCACCGCTTTCCAGCATCGCCTCCATCGCGTTCAACGCCAGATTGACCAGAACCTGTTGGATCTGGATCGGATCGGCCTCGATGGTCGGCTGATTCGAGCCCAATTCGAGCGCCAGTTCGACACCGCTGTGCCGGGCGTTGAGCGCCAGCAGCTCGGCGGTCTCGGTCACCAATTCGTCGATGTCGATGGCGACGGAAATGGTTTCGATGCGCTCGGCGAAATTGCGCACGCGAACCAGGATCTCCGATGCCCGCCGCCCCTGGGCGAGAATACGGTTCAAGGCATCCCGCAGCTTTTCCGGCGGCGCCGAACCGGAACGCAGTATCTCCAGGGAGCCCTGGGCGAAGCTGCACATTGCGGTCAGCGGCTGGTTCACCTCGTGGGCCAGCGTCATCACCATGGTTTCCATCGCGCTCAGGCGGTCGAGTTGGGCCAGCGCCGCATCTTTCCGGCGCAAGGCCTCGGTGTCGGCCGCCCGCAGCGCCAGGGCCTCTTCCAACTCCTGCGTCCGCTCCGCGAAGCCTTCTTCGAGGCTCAGATAGGCTCGCCTGAGTTGCGCCACGCTCTGGTCGCGGCTCTCCAGCTCGCGTCGCCAGGTGCCGTACTCCTTTCGATACTGGAGCACGCGCCAGAAACCGATCGCGCCGACCGTCGAGGCAAGTGCCAACAGGACGAAGGGAAACTCGTCGAATTCCAGATCCTCATGGGATTGCGCCCAACCCAGATAGGCCTCGCCGACCTCGAAGGAGATCGCCAATGTGGCGGCAATGCCGGTCGTCACGGCGATCACGATCAGATCCCGCGTCAGCCGCGGCATCTGCCGTTTTCGCGTCAATCTCAAGCGGCCTAGCATGGCGCCCAGCGCGATTGTGCCGGCCGGTCGTATGACCGTGCCCCCGGACTCCTGCTTCCCCGTGGAACCATTCGCTGGCCGACCTTTCAATGGGCCCGCGACGGTCGCCAATCCGAGGCCGACCAGCCGTGAACCCCCGTCGGAGGTTTCGCAAATCGTTGTGGCGCCGTTGCACCAGAAATCGGCGGCCGCGGCCAGCCGTCGATGCCGTCGATCCTTCACGATCGACCATCGGCCCGGTCACAACCGCTTCACTCTCCCTAACAACGAAGAAAGCGGCCTTTTATTCCTTTTTTTACCAAAATATCTGACGATTCCCAAATCCCGAGACGGAGGCGCCGACGATGATCGGCGAATGGGTACGTCAACGAGGATTGTGGCGGAGAGAGAGGGATTCGAACCCTCGAAGAGCTTTTGGCCCTTACTCCCTTAGCAGGGGAGCGCCTTCGACCACTCGGCCATCTCTCCGCAGGTCGGGAATCGTTGGAAACGGTTTGTAGCGACCGCGACGCGCGGCTGTCAACGTCCGCCGGCCCCGGCCGGCGCGCCGACCAACGCCCTTCTCACGGACGAAAAAAACAGAGCCGCCTTGCGGCGGCTCTGCGCGAACGGGGCGTGCCGCCCGATCGCCAGGGGTCGGTCTCAGGCAGACCGCCGAGGCTGCTCCGCGGCCAGCGATTGACCTTGGATCGAGGGCACTTCCCTGAATTCGCTAGACATCGGATCACCTCCTTTCGGTTGTTGAGGCCGAGTGCCGACGGCGACCGGAGCCGGCGTCGACACCGCCCACTGTACCGCGACAACCCGCCACGTCAATCGGTGCCGACCGCGGCCCCCCACCACATTGTCAGCCAACGCAGAACCCGCTCCTAGCCCAGGCTCCAGCGGCGATAGGTCTCTTTCATCGCCGCCAGCGCCGATTGCGTCTTGCCGCTTTCCGGGCGCGCGTCGCACAAAACGCGATACTGGTCGCGGGCGTCGACGAAGGCGACCCACAGATCGGCCCGGCCGAGCGCACATGAGCGTCCGCGCTTCTCGCTGCCGTTGTGGCGTCGTCGCTCCACTTCCTCGAGCATGGCGCGCAGGCGTTCGGCGATGTCCCGCTCACCCACCGCATAGGCGTGATTGAAGGCGGACAGCAGGTTGTCGGTCAGGCGACGGCTGTGCTTGGAAAGAATTCCGGACATTGGTCGCGCCACGGCTAGGTCGAACTCGGCTCGGCAGAGTCTGGCAAGCGAGTCTTTCGGGCGCGTTAACCGCCGTGACAGCCCAGCCGACACCCTTAGGTAGAGACGGGCAAGAATTACTACTCGAATTGTGCAATAACCGATCGTATGTATACTTATGCGCGTTCGCTTAGGACAATTTTAACTCGGAAAATCCGAGACTGGTTAACGTCCCGCCAAGTCAACAAATGAGAATTGTCATGCACTTCACCCGCCAAAGCCTGACGACCCTCATCGATCTCGTCGAGAACAAGCTCAGTCTCATGGAAGTCTGGGATCGCGACGATCGCCGCGAAGCGCACATGCTGAAATGCTGCCTGGAAGAGCTGCAATCCGCACAGGTGCACGGCGGAAACGTGCCGGGCTTCGTCAATCCGGTGCCGCGTCGCGGCCGCCGCCGCAAGGTCCCGTTGACCGCCCATTGACCGAATTTCAGCCGCGGCGCGGCCGGCGCCGGCTGGATCAAGATCGCCTCAGATCGGATCGATCCGAAGCGCGGATCTTGATCCAATCCAACAAACTAGAGACTGATTCACGGATTACGCCGCTTCGGTGTAATCCGATCAGGCTCTAAGGAACCGTCATCCCCTTGGCAACCGCCGGTCGAGCGGCCATTTCCGCCACCCACCGCGCCAGATGCGGGAAGGCCTCCAGATCGAGGTCGAGCCGCGGTGCGACGGCTACCCAGGGGTAGCAGGCGATATCGGCGATCGAATACGCGCCGGCCAGGAATTCCGTCGACGACAGCTGCCTGTCCATCACGCCGAACAGGCGCAGCGCCTCGTCGGTATAGCGCTTCTTGGCATAGGGAATGTCTTCCGGCGCGGCATTCTTGAAGTGGAAGGCCTGGCCCAGGAACGGCCCGATGCCGCCCATCTGGAACATCAGCCATTGCAGCACCTCGGTCCGGCCGCGCGGGTCGGCCGGCAACAGCTTGCCGGTCTTCTCCGCCAGGTAGATCAGGATCGCACCGCTCTCGAACACGCTGATCGGCTTGCCGTCCGGCCCCTCGGAGTCGATCAAGGCGGGGATCTTGTTGTTCGGGCTGATCGCCAGGAACGCCGGCGCGAATTGCTCGCGTTCGGCGATGTTCACCGGGTGCACCCGATAGGGCAACCCGATCTCTTCCAGCATGATCGAAGCCTTGCGGCCGTTCGGCGTCGTCCAGGTGTACAGATCGATCATCGGCTGTTCTCACGGTGACGGGGGAAGACCGGCGGCGTGGCGGTCTCGAGGCGCCCTACCCTGCCAGAGCCTGCTCCAGATCGGCGATCAATTCTTCGACAACCTCAATCCCGACGGAAACCCGCAGCAGATCGGCCGGAACGTCGCTGTCCGGCGCCTCGATCGTATGGCGGTGCTCGATCAGGCTCTCCACGCCGCCGAGCGAGGTGGCGCGGACGAACAGCCGCAGCCGCTTGATCGCCGCCAGTGCCGCCGCGCCGCCGCCCTTCACCCGCAGCGACAGCATGCCGCCGAAGCCGCCGCGCATCTGCCGCGCCGCGATGTCGTGGCCGGGAAAGCCGGGCAGGCCCGGATAGCAAACCTCGGCGATCGCCGGATGATCGGCGAAATGCTCGGCCAAGCGCTGGGCGGCGGCCGATTGGTGGCGGACGCGCAGGAACAGGGTCCGCATGCCGCGCAGCAGCAGCCACGCCTCGAACGGCCCCAGCACCGCGCCGGCCAGGTGGCGCACCTTGCCGACCCGTTCCCACAGATCGTCCTCGCCCGCGGCGACCACCGCGCCGGCGATCACGTCGGAGTGGCCGTTCAGGTACTTGGTCGCCGAATGGACGACGAAATCGGCGCCGTGCTCGATCGGCCGGGTCAGGACCGGCGTCGCGGCGGTGTTGTCGACCGCCAGCACCGCCCCCGCCGCGTGGGCGATCGCCGCGGCGCCGGCGATATCGGTTACCTTCCAGGTCGGGTTGGCGGGGGTCTCGACATAGACCAGCCGGGTCGCGCCCGGGCGAACGACCGCCGTTAGCGCGTCGAGGTCGCCGGTGTCGACGAAATCGACCGCCAACCCGGCCGGCACCGCCAACTCGCGCAGCCATTTCGGCGTCCCGAAATACATGTCGCGCGACGCCACCACGCGACCGCCGGGGGGCAGCGCCTGGAACATCGCCGCGGTCGCCGCCATGCCCGAGGCGAAGAGCCGGGTCGCCGCACCGCCCTCCAGCCGCGTCAGCACCGCCTCGACCTGGTCGTAGGTCGGGTTGTCGTCGCGGCTATAACCGCGGCCGCCGATCTGCGCATAGGTCTCGTCGCGGGCATAGGTGGTCGACGGGTGGATCGGCGGGATTATGGCGCCGGTGATCGGATCGATCGTGCGCCCGCCCTGGGCGGCCAGGGTTTCGGGCGCGACGGGATTGTCGGATCGGCCGGTCATCCTAGAGGCGCGCTCAGCCCTTCAGCTTCGCGCGCAGCAGCTGGTTGACGACGCCCGGATTGGCCTTGCCCTGGCTCTGTTTCATCACCTGGCCGACGAACCAGCCGAGCAGCTTGTCGTTGCCGCCCTTGATCTGCGCGACCTGATCGGGACTGCCGGCGATCACCGCGTCGACGATCGCCTCGATGGCGCCGCTGTCGGTGATCTGCCTCAGCCCCTTCTTGTCGACGATCGCCGCCGCGTCGGCGCCGGTCTCCAGCATCTCGGCGAAGACCTCCTTGGCGATGCGGCCGGAGAT
>JABDIP010000408.1 GCA_013003675.1 Inquilinus sp. | reverse complement strand
CGCCTGGGGCGAGACGCCGAGCGCGATCAAGCAGGGCGTGGCCGATGCGCTCGACCCGTCGGTCGAGGCGCTGCACGTCTTCGGCTTCAAGGACGTGCTGTCCTGGGTCACCTTCAACCGCTCGGTGCCCGACTCCCAGGTCTATTCCTGCAATCTTGAATGGTTCAATTCGCTGCCCGGCGATCTGCAGGAGGGCATCGAATTCGCCAGCGACGTCACCATGCAGCAGAATTTGGCGAAGGTGCCGGCGGCGCGCGCCTATTCCATGGCCGAGCTGGGCGCGGCCGGGGTGCAGTTCTATGCCCCGAACGCGTCGGAGATGGAGGAATGGGTCTCAACGGCCGGCCATCAGCGCGCGGAATGGAACGAATTCAAGATCGACCTCGCCGGGTCGATGGCGACCTTTGACCGCCTGCTGGAGGCGGCCAACACCCAGGGCCGGCTCTACGTTCACGACGTCTGATCGGGCAAGGCGGCGGCCCCGGACCGAACCTCCGGGGCCGCCATTGCCACTACGGGAGACGCGCTATGGGCGCCGTCCTGAGAAATATCGACCGGAATGGCGAGCGTTGGTTGCTGCTGGTCTTCTACGCGTTGATCGTCGCCACCATCGCCATGGAGGTGGTGCGCCGCTTCGGCCTCAGCTATTCGTCGGTCTGGGGTGAGGAGATCGCCCGCTACGCGTTCATTTACCTGGCGTGGATCGGCGCCTCCTCGGCGATCCGCGAACGCGCCCACATCCGCATCGATGTGGTTCTTCACTATGTGGGCCCCAGGGCCAAGGCGGGGATCTACCTGTTCGGCGATTTCGCCACCCTGACCCTGGCGCTGGTCGCGCTGTACTGGTCCCTCGACCCGATCCTGACCTCGTTGAAATTCGGCTCGGTGACGCACGGGCTGAGGATCAGCAATGCCTGGTTCCTGGCCGCGGTGCCGATCGGATTCGCGATGATGGTGTTCCGGCTCGCCCAATCGATCCTGCGCGACTGGGCCGATCTCCGCGCCGGCCGGCCGGTGTTCGAAGGCGAGAAGCTGTTCGACTAGCTGGAGGCTCAGGCAATGCTCTACCAACTCCAGCAAAACGCATCACTCGATCTCGGCTGGGAGTTCTATGTCCCGCTGTTCGGCATCATCGTGCTGATCGCACTGGCGGTGCCGGTCTGGGTGTCGCTGGGGCTGGGCGCGGTGGCCATGCTGGTCTTCACCGATATCCTGCCGCTGTCGCTGCTCGGAGAGTCGCTGTTCGACGGCATCGACGCGTTCGCCCTGATCGCGGTGCCCCTGTTCATCCTGACCGGCGACGTGCTGGTCCGCACCGGCCTGTCGGACAAGCTGCTGGACATCGCCGAGGCCACGACCGGCGGGTTCCGCGCCGGCTTCGGCACCGCCACGGTGCTCGGCTGCGGCTTCTTCGCCTGCATTTCCGGTTCCGACGCGGCCGGCGCCGCCGCCGTCGGGCGCATGACCATCGACCGGCTGGTCAAGCAGGGCTACCCGAAGCCCTATGCCTGCGCCCTGGTGGCGTCCGGCGCGTGCACCGGCATCCTGATCCCGCCCTCGATCGCCTATATCATCATCGGATTGGTGCTGGGCATCTCCGCCTCGACGCTGTTCATCGCCGCGGCGGTGCCGGGCCTGCTGATCATGCTGTCGATCATGATCACAAACGTGATCATGAACCGCATCAACGGCTATGAGAACGCCGATCAGGGCTTTTCGGTCCGGCGCTGGTGGGCGGCGATGGTGGCCGGCCGCTACGCGCTGCTGGTGCCGATCGTCATTCTGGGCGGCATCTATTCCGGCATCTTCACCCCGACCGAGGCCGCCGCCGTCGCCGTCGTGACGACGATCATCATCGGCCTGCTGCAGGGCACGCTGACCCTGGCCGACTTCCCGAAGATGCTGGAGAGTTCGGCCAAGGTGAACGGCGTCATCCTGCCGATCATCGCCCTCGCCCTGCCCCTGGCGCAGACCCTGGCCGCGCTGCAGATCCCGCAAGGCTTCGTCTTCGCGGTGACCGCGGCCGTCGAGAGCGAAATCGGCATCATCCTGCTGATCATCGGCATTCTCATCCTCGCCGGCTGCGTCATGGAGACGACGCCGAACATCGTCATCCTGTCGCCGATCCTGCTGCCCCTGGCGCAGGAGATCGGCATGGAGGACGTGCATTTCTGCATCCTGATGGTCACCGCGCTGGGCGTCGGCTTCATCACCCCGCCGCTCGGCCTCAACCTGTTCGTGGTGTCCGGCCTGACCGGAACCTCCATTCTGAAGATCGCGGCAAAGGCCGTGCCCTATGTGACGGCGATGCTGATGGTCGTGCTGCTGTTGGCCTTCGTGCCCGCCCTGTCGCTGTGGGCGTTTTGACCGCCAAACCGTTCAACCGCGCCCGCTGGGCTTCCGACCCGAGGATCGAGGATCATGTCCGTCGAGTATCTTAAGAAAGCGGCCAAGACGGCCGCCAGCGACGACCGGCAGGTCGGGCGTATCGTGGCCGACATGCTGGCCGCGATCGAGGCCGGCGGCGAGGAAAAGGCGGTCGCCTACAGCCGCGAGTTCGACCGCTGGGACGGCGACATCGTGGTGACCGCCGACGCCGTCGCCGCCGCGGCCGAGCGGGTGTCGCAACGGCTGAAGGACGATATCCGCTTCGCCCACGACCGGGTGCGCGGCTTCGCCGAGGCCCAGCTTGCCAGCCTGTCGGAATTCGAGGTCGAATTGCAGCCGGGCCTGCGCACCGGGCAGAAGCTGATCCCGGTCCAGGCCGCCGGATGCTACGTGCCGGGCGGCCGCTACTGCCACGTCGCCTCGGCGCTCATGAGCGCCACCACCGCAAGAGTGGCCGGCGTCGATCACGTTATCGCCGCCTCGCCGCCGCGCGACGCCGACGGTATCCACCCCGCGGTGCTCTATGCGTTGGATCTTGCCGGCGCCGATACGGTCCTGACCCTCGGGGGCGTCCAGGCGGTCGCCGCCATGGCGTTCGGGCTGTTCACCGGCCGGCCGGCAGACATCCTGGTCGGGCCGGGCAACCAGTTCGTGGCCGAGGCCAAGCGCCTGCTCTACGGCCGGGTCGGCATCGACCTGTTCGCCGGCCCATCGGAAATCCTGATCATCGCCGACGACAGCGCCGACCCGGAGATCGTCGCAATCGACCTGGTCGGCCAGGCCGAGCACGGGCCGAACTCCCCGGCCTGGCTGATCAGCACATCGCGCCTCCTCGCCGACGCGGTCATCGAGCGCATGCCGGCGCTGATCGCCGAACTGCCCGAGCAGAACCGCGTCAATGCCGAGGCCGCCTGGCGGGATTATGGCGAGGTAGTGCTGGCCGACAGCCGGGAAGAGGCGGCGGAAGTAAGCGACCGCTATGCGTCGGAACATCTGGAGGTCCATGCGGCCGAGCCGGATTGGTGGCTGGCGACCCTGCGCAATTACGGCTCGCTGTTCCTCGGCGAGGAGACGACGGTGGCCTTCGGCGACAAGACCTCCGGGCCGAACCATATCCTGCCAACCAAGGGTGCCGGCCGGTATACCGGCGGCCTCAGCGTCGGCAAGTTCATCAAGACGGTGACCTATCAGCGCATGACCCGCGACGCGAACCGCACCATCGCCGCGGCGACCGCGCGCCTGTCCCGCCTGGAAGGCATGGAGGCCCATGCCCGCACCGCCGATTGCCGGCTGCACAAATATTTCGGCGACGAGCAGTTCGACCTCGCCGGATAGCGCATCGTGCAGGACCTCTTCGATCTGACGGGCCGCGTGGCGGCGGTCACCGGCGCCAGCTCCGGCATCGGGCAGGCGATCGCCCGGGCCCTCGCCGGCGCCGGCGCTTCGGTGGTCTGTGTCGCCCGCCGCGAGGGTGCGCTGGCCGAGACGGTGCGGATGATCGCCGAAGCGGGCGGCGAGGCCGCGCCGGTCGTCGGCGATTTGGCGGACCACCACGATGCCGAGCGCATCGCCGCCACCATGGCGGATCCGTTCGGCGGCCCCGACATCCTGGTGAACGCCGCCGGGATCAATCTGCGCCAGCCGCCGGACGCGATTACGCCGGAGAGCTGGGACCGGACCCTTGCGCTGAACCTGTCGACGCCCTTCTTCCTGGCCCGTACGCTGGTGCCAGCCATGCGCGACAGAGGGTGGGGCCGGGTCATCAACATCGCATCGCTGCAATCGTCGCGGGCCTTCCCCAACTCCATGCCCTATGGCGCGTCGAAGGGCGCAGTCGCCCAACTGACCCGCGCGATGGCCGAGGCCTGGTCGAAGGACGGGATCACCTGCAACGCGATCGCCCCGGGATTCTTCCCGACCGAGCTGACGGCCGCCGTGTTCGACGATGCCGAAGCGGCGGAGCGCAACGCACGGCAGACCGCGATCGGCCGCAACGGCCGGTTGGAGGATCTGCACGGTGTGGCGATCTTCCTGGCAGCGCCGGCCTCCGACTACGTCACCGGCCAGATCATCCATGTCGATGGCGGCTTTACCGCCAAATAGTCCGGCCGAATAGATGAGGAACCACCGTCCATGAAAGCGCTCGTCTACACCGGACCGGAAGAAGTCACCTATCGCGACGAGCCCGACCCGGTCGCGGGGGCGGGCAATGCGATCGTGCGCATCGACTCGGTCGGCATCTGCGGCTCGGACATGCATGCGTTCCACGGCAACGACCCGCGCCGCGTGCCGCCGCTGATCCTGGGCCACGAGGCGTCAGGTGTCGTCGAGACCGGTGACTGGGACGGGCGCCGTGTCGTCATCAACCCGCTGATCAGCTGCGGCCGATGCGACGACTGCCTGGGCGGACGGTCGAACCTTTGCGGCGAGCGGCAGTTGATCGGCATGGCCGTGCCGGGTGCCTTCGCGGAACGGATCGCCATCCCCGAGGCCAATCTGATTCCGATGCCGGACGGCATGGACCCGGCGCTGGCCGCCCTGACCGAACCCGCGGCAACGTCGCTGCACGCGGTCAATCTGGCCGCCCGGGCGGCACACCGGCCCTTGAGCGAGGCCCGCGCGCTGGTGCTCGGCGGCGGCTCGATCGGACTGTTCGCGGCGCTCTGCCTCAGGCGGCACGGCTGCCCGGACATCGCGCTCGGCGACACCAACCCGCTGCGTCGGCAAACCGCCGAGAGCATCGGCGTGGCGCGGGTCTACGACCCGCTGGGCGGCTCCGGGCTGCCGGCCGCGGATGCGATCGACGTCGTAATCGACGCCGTCGGCACCGCCGCGACCCGGCAGGCGGCGGTGGCGGCCGTGCGGCCCGGCGGCGTGATCATCCACATCGGCCTGCTGGACAGCGGCGGCGAGCTGGATGTCCGCAAGATGACCCTGGCCGAGATCACCTTCATCGGCACCTACACCTATACGATGGTCGATCTGCGGGCGACGCTGGAGGCGCTGCACAGCGGCGGCCTCGGCTCGCTGGATTGGATCGATCGCCGCCCGCTCTCCGAGGGGCTGGCGGCCTTCCGGGACCTGGATGCCGGGCGGGGCGCGCCGAAGATCATCCTGCATCCGTCCTGAGCAAGCTCGCCACGCGCAGGGGCTGACCCAATGGCTGTTGAAAAGCGCTCGGTCCTGGTCTCCGGGCACCACACCAGCGTCTCGCTGGAGCCGGAATTCTGGGCGGCGCTGAAGGAAGCGGCGGCGGCGCGCGGGATTTCGCTCAACCGGCTGGTCACCGAGATCGACGAGAAACGTGAGAGCAATCTGTCCAGCGCGCTGCGCGTCTTCGCCTTGGCCGAGGCGCGGCGTCGCGATCAGTTGGCCGGACTGGCCGAGGGCGACGGGACAGCGCCGTAGCGGCGCGACACCGCGTCGGCGGCGCGCCGCGCGATGAAGGCCTGCAATTCGGCGGTCTGCAGCACGCGCTCCGGATCGTCAGGCGGGCCGATCAGCCGCACCGCGAAGTCCGGCACCGCCGGTCGGGCGGCAAGGTCGAACCGGGTGGTCAGATCGACCTGCCAGCGCGACAGGTCGAAATTGCCGGCGCCGGTGCCGATCGCATCGCCGGCGACCAGCCGCAGATCGTCGGTCCGGGCCATGCCCTCGGCCACGAGCAGGGTCGCGTTGAGGGCGGCGAAGGCGGTTTCGCCGGCGGCCAGGGCCTCGCGCTGCAGATCGAGGAATTCGATCGGATCGGCCATCGTCTGCAGCCGCGCGGCGGCGGCGACAAGGTCGATGCCGGCGGCGCGGCCGTCGCGGATCGCCAGCAGGCCCTCGCCGGACAGCGACGCGACCATCTCCATCGGGCTGGCGCCGGTCGCGGCGATATCGATCCCGAGGTCGAGCCGGCCGGCGAGCCCGCCGTTGCCGACCGAGAAGGCCAGGGCGTCGGTCGCGTCGGCGCCGGCCAGATCGAGCCGCAGCGCGAGTTCCGGCTTCTCGTCCCCGGCCGCGACCCGCCCGCTGGCGCCGAACTCGCCGTCGAACAGGCCGCCGGTCAGGCTGCTCAGCTCCACCACACCATCCGCGAGCCGGGCGTCGACAATCGGATCGGCGAGCCGCAATCCGCCGGCCGACAGCCCGATCGCGGTCAACGACAGCGACCCGTCGACGGCGGTGAGCAGCCCGGTCGCGAAGGGCTCGCTGGACCAGCGGCGGGCCGCCCGGCCGCTGCGCGACTCGGTCCGGAGCCAGGGGTCGAGGGCGATCTCGCTGGCCCGCAGCACCAGATCGACCGAGGGCCGAACGCCGCCGCGGCGGATCGCGCAATGCCCGGCGAGGGTGACCCCGCCGATCGTGCCCTGCAAATTGTCGATGCCGAGATCGGCCGGCGTGCCGGTGATTTCGCCGTATAGGTCCATGCCGCCGAGCGGCCCGCGCGGCCGGTAGCCGGCATCGAACAGGCCGGCGAGAGTGCCGAGATCGGGATGGATGAGGCGGACCGCCAGATCGTAGACCGGCTCCGGCCCATCGCGCTCGACGGTGCCGCCGAGTTCCAGCGATCCGCCGGCGACCGCGCCCGACACCTCCAGCGACAGCGCCTCGACCGAGCCGCCGAGCCGCCCGGACAGGGACAGGGTTTCCAGACCCGCCAGCGGCGGCGCCAGTTCGACGCCGACGGTCCGCGCCAGTCGCTCCGCGGCCGGCGCGGTGAAGGCGAAGTCGAGATCGAGGCCGGCAAGGGGCTGAAGCCCGCCGATGCCGCCGGAGAGCGCCAGCGACGCCCCGGCGAGGTCGCCGATCGCCGCCTGCCGCAGGGCGATCGCGCCACCGTTCACGGTGGCGTCGAGCCGAACGTCGCGGGCGGCGATGCCGTCGGCGGTCAGCCCCTCCAGGGTGAGATCGAGATTGGCGTCGAACCCGCCGAGCAGATCGACGATGGCCTGCCAGCCATCGGCGCCGAGCAGCGGCGGCGCACCGGTCGGGCGATAGGCGTCGAGGTTGAGCCGCGAAGCTTCCAACCGCAGGCCGATGCCCGGCCGGCCGCGGTCGACATAGGCGAGGCCGCCGGCCAGCCGGGCGCCGTCCACGCTGAGGTCGAAGCCGGTGACCTGGAAATCCCGCGGCTGGCCGATCAGGCTGGCGGTGCCGGTGAAACGGCGCAGCCGCGTCCGCGGCACGGTCTCCGGCCGGTGGCCGAGCCATTCCAGGACGCCGCGCAGATCGCTCGACGCGGTCTGCACGTCGACATCGAACCTCGGCTGCCCAGCCTCCGCCTGCAGGGTGCCGGCCAAGGCGAAATCGGAACCGCCCGGAAGCTGGGCGGTCAGCCGGCCAATCGAGACCACCCCTTCGCCGAGCAGGCCTTCGAGGCGCATCTGGCGGACCAGACCGCCGCGATAGGTCATCGCCTCGACGGTGATATCGGCGGTGGCCGACACCGTCCGCGGCAGGGCGAAACCGCCGCGCCATTCATCGAGGAAGAAACCGAGCGGATCGGACCGGGCGCCGGCACCCGCCTCGCCCGCCGCCGCCAGCCAGGCGTCGAGATCGAGCCGGTTGAGCGCCAGCGCGACATCGAGGCGCGGGAATTCGGTCAGCGTGGCGTTGACCGCGCCGGTCGCCCGCATGTCGCCGAACTCGATGGCGACGCCGTTGAGTTCGACCGCCTCGGCGTCGAGCCGGGCCTCGGCCTCAAATCGCACCGGCCCGGCGGCGACCGACGATACCGAACGGCCCGGCCAGATCCGGCTGAGGATATCCGCCGCCGAGGGCGCCTCGGCGGAGATGTCGCCCTGAAAGCCGCCGGCGAAGCTGGCGATACCGGCAAGCCGCATCGAACCGGGGGCGCCGCGCAGCCCCAGCGTCAGCGTCATCGGCAACGCCCCGGCGGCGGTGACGCGGCCGGAGGAAAGGTCGAAGGTCAACGGCACGCCGCGCAGATTGGCCGAGCCCGCCGCCTGCAGCGGCCCGGCGAGGCTGGCGGCGGCGAGGTCGACATCCAGCGCGGTCAACCGCTCCTCGCGGCCCCGCAGGCCGTCGCGCCAGACCAGGGTGCCGTCGGCGATGCTGACCCGGTCGAGGCGGACCGACCCGGCCATGCCGGCGCCGGCGCTCCAATTCGTGCGCCCGTCGGGCTGGGTCTCGACGATCAGCAGCGGGCGCAACAGGGCCACGTGCTCGACCTGGATTTCGCCGCCGAGCAGCGGCATCAGCGCCACCTCGACCTCCAACTCGTCGACGCTCGCCATGTCGGGCAGCAGGCCGCCGGACAGGGTGCCGATGTGCACGCCGCCGGCGCGCAGCCGCGGCCGCGGCAGCACGGCCAGCTCGATGTCCCCCTCGATGGCGAGTTGCAGCCCGGTCACCGCGTTGATTCGCGCCGTGACCTGGTCGCGGTACCCGTTCCAGTCGATCAGCCCGGGGCCGAAAAGGGCCGCGGCGAGGATCAGGACGACCACGGCCAGAAAGGCAATTGTCGAATTCTTCACGGTGCTCCAGCACTCTGCCGGTGCCGACAAGGCATTGGCGTTTACCCGTTTCGAGCGGCAGGCCGGTTGCCCTATGATGGGCCGCAGGCTGACCGTTGCATACCGGCCGATGACGGCGAAACGGTGACCAGCCGATGCTGGTCTTGGACCGAGATCGTTTCGGACCAAGTCAATCTGAAACGTGAATCTTGTTCTAAATGAATACGTTAGAGACTGATTCACGGTTCACACCGTCTCGGTGCGAACCGATCAGGCTCTCAGGAGCGGCGACGATGGGCGAGGTTATCAACCTCAATCAGGCACGCAAGCGCAAGCAGCGGGCGGAGAAGGCCGGCAAGGCCGCCTCCAACCGCGCCAAGCACGGCCGCGACAAGGCCCAGCGCGGCCGCGAGTCGGCGGAGAAGGAAAAACTCGACAAGACCCTCGACCAGCACGCGCTGGACGACGAGGAGTAGCCACCGATCAGACGCGGATCACCTTGCCCGGGTTCATGATGTTGAGCGGGTCGAGGGCCTGCTTGATCTGGCGCATGACGGCGACCGCCTCGCCGTGCTCGGCCTCCAGGAAGCGCAACTTGCCATAGCCGATGCCGTGCTCGCCGGTGCAGGTGCCGCCCATGGCCAGCGCCCGCAGCACCATGCGCTCGTGCAGCTCCTCGGCCCGCTCGATCTCCGCCGCGTTTTCCGGGTCGAGCACGTAGACGAGGTGAAAATTGCCGTCGCCGACATGGCCGACCAGGGGCGCCAGCACGCCGGCCCGCTCGACATCGGCGCGGGTTTCCTCGATGCATTCGGCAAGGCGGGAGATCGGCACGCAGACGTCGGTCGGCATGCCCTGGGAGCCGGGGCGCAGGGCGAGCGCCGCGTAATAGGCGTCGTGCCGCGCCTGCCACAGCTTGGACCGATCCTCGGCGCGGGTCTCCCATTGGAATTCGCTGCCGCCGAATTCGGCGGCGATGTCGCCGACCAGCTCGGCCTGCTCGACGACGCCGCGCTCGGTGCCGTGGAATTCGAAGAACAGGGTCGGCAGCACCGCGAAGTTCAGCTTCGAATACCGGTTGCAGGCATCCATCTGGGTCGCGTCGAGCAGCTCGATGCGAGCGACGGGCACGCCGAGCTGGATGGTCTGGATCACCGTGTTGACCGCGTCGGCGACGGTCGGGAACGGGCACACGGCGGCCGACATCGCCTCGGGGATGCCATGCAGCCGCAAGGTGAGCTCGGTGATCACGCCGAGCGTGCCCTCCGAGCCGACCAGCAGCCGGGTCAGGTCGTAGCCGGCCGACGATTTGCGCGCCCGGGTGCCGGTGCGGACGATGCGCCCGTCGGCCAGCACCGCGGTCAGCCCCAGCACGTTCTCGCGCATGGTGCCGTAGCGCACGGCGTTGGTGCCCGAGGCGCGGGTCGCCGCCATGCCGCCGAGCGAGGCGTCGGCGCCGGGGTCGATCGGGAAGAACAGCCCGGTGTCGCGCAGATGCTCGTTGAGCCGCTTGCGGGTGACGCCGGCCTGGACCGCGCAGTCGAGATCCTCCGCCGAGACCCGCAGCACCTGGTTCATGCCGGAGAGGTCGATGCAGATGCCGCCATGCAGCGCGGCGATGCCGCCCTCCAGCGCCGTGCCGGTGCCGAACGGCACCACCGGCACCCGGTGCGCGGCGCAACGCTTGACGATCTCGGCCACCTCCTCGGTGCTCTCGGCGAAGGCGACGGCGTCGGGGGCGACGGTCGGGTGGTAGGATTCGTCCTTGCCGTGCCGGTCGCGGATCGCCCGCACGGTGCTGAGACGGTCGCCGAGAAATGCGCGCAACTCGTCGATCAGCGCCGCGTTGGCCGGCGGCCGTTTGGCCTGGGCATTCGCCGCCATGGGGCACGCTCCTTGTCCGCTCAATCGATGCCGAAACAGGCGGCGATCCTATCGCGCCGCGTGCCGGGACGGCTAGCCCTCACGCCCGCTGGCCGACCAGCACCAAGCGAACCGCCAGGGCGATGAAGATCAGGCCGGAGATCCAGGCCTGCAGGCGTGCGACCCGGGGGCGGCGGGCGAGGTAGCGGCCGATGCCGCCGCTCGACAGGCCGACGGCGGTGTTCCAGCCGGTGGCGACGATGGTCAGGATCAGCCCCAGCACGACCATCTGCAGGGCCAGCGAGCCCTGGGCCGGGTCGGCGAATTGCGGCAGGAAGGCGATGAAGAACACCGCGACCTTTGGGTTGAGGACGTTGCAGGCGAGCCCGCCGCGAAACACCGCCCACAGGCTGCGGCGGCGGGCGGCGGCGACCCGCAAATCGAGCATTGCCGGGTCGCGGATCGCCTGGATGCCGAGCCAGACCAGATAGGCGGCGCCGGCATAGCGCACCAGATCGAAGGCGACCGGCGAGGCGAGCACCAGGGCGGAGATGCCGAGCGCCGCGGCGAAAGTATGCACGATCGCCCCGGCCCCGACGCCGAGCGCGGAGACGGCGCCCGCACGCGGCCCCTGGGCGATGCCGTTGGCGGTGATGAACAACAGGTCGGGCCCCGGCGTGACCATCAGGACGGTGACCGCGACCAGGAACAGGGCGAGCGTCGACGGATCGAACATGGCAGGCGGCTCCCGAAAGTCCCGCGACTGTGCCGGAACCGGCCAACGCGCGCCAGCGGCAACAAGCGCGGTTTGACGCGCGCGACGGACGGCGCTCACGGCAACGCGATTTGCGCTTCCCGCCCGGCGGGTCTGTACTGTCCGTTCGATCCGGTGGAGGGTTCGATCATGCGGTTTCCTGCCGCCCTTCGCTGCCGCGCGGCCGCCTCCGTGTTGCTGCTCGCACCGGGCACGGCCGGCGCCGCCGACCTGCCGGTCGATCTGGAGCTGGTGCTGGCGGTCGACATCTCGCGCAGCATCGACGCCGAGGAGGCGCGGTTGCAGCGCCTGGGCTATGCTTCGGCGCTGACCAACCCGCGGGTTCTGGCGGCGATCCGCTCGGGTTTCCTCGGACGGATCGCGGTGACCTATGTGGAATGGGCCGGCATCGGCTCCGGTTCGCCGGCGGTCGGCTGGTCGGTGATCGCCGATGCCGATGACGCCGCCGCCTTCGCCGGCGCGCTGGTCGACCGCCGGC
>JABDIP010000364.1 GCA_013003675.1 Inquilinus sp. | reverse complement strand
ACAACGGCCGGCGCCGCGACCGGCGGCGGCACCGCTCGCGCCGTCGCGGCCGGGGTCGCGACCGGCGCCGGACGTCCGGGAACGATGGCGATCGGCGCACTGGCGGCCGCTACCGAGGGCACCTCCGCCAATGTGGTTACCTGGACCTTCTCACGCGGCAGGGCCTCCATGACCGGGGCCTGGACCGGTGCGGTCCGCGATGCCGGCTCTGGCACGGCGGCGAGCACTATCGGGTCTTGCGGCACCGCGTTTCGGGCGCGCTCGGCGATGGCGCGGCTTTCCGCCGTCAGCACCTGCACCCGCACCGGTGCCGTTCCCTGGTCGATAAAGCCAAGCAACTGCGCCGCGCGCTTGGACACGTCGATGATCCGGTCGCGGGCAAAGGGTCCCCGGTCGTTGATCCGAACGACGACCGTGCGGCCGTTCCGCAGATTGGTCACCCGGGCCAGGCTCGGCATCTGCAGGGTCGGGTGCGCCGCCGTCAAAGCGTTCTGGTCGTAGATCTCACCATTCGCCGTCAACTGGCCGTTGAATCCGGGACCATACCAGGACGCCATGCCGGTGCGGTCGTAGGTGAAGTCCTCCTCCGGCTGGTACCAGGCGCCCTCGATCTGATAGGGCTGGCCGACCTTGTAGACCCCCTGCCCCTGCGGCTGACTGACCGCCGCGATATGGCCGGCGAGTTCGGCCGAGGCGCAGGCGCCGATCGCGAGGGTCGCGGCCAGCGCGGCGAGTCGGCGGTACCCGGTCAGAAGCTGCATCCATACCCCCTCGGACCGTCCTCGCATCCGCCGATGCGGTCGGCCAGGATGCCGACCGTGGTGGCGAAATAGGTCGATCGGTTCCAGTTCATCAGCACCCGGTAGTTGTCATAGACCAGATAGGCGTTGCCGCCCGGCCCGTCCGGCAGCACCAGCGACGCTTCGACATCGGCATTCGGCAGATCGCGGCCATCCGACCGGCGCACGCCCAGCGAATGCCATTCGCGCAGGGTCCGCGAGCTGGCAAGGCCGGACAGGCTGCTGTCGAAACCGTTCGGGACCCGGACCTGACGGCCCCAGGTGACCTCGTCGTTCCAGCCCGCGGTGGCGAGGAAGTTGGCGGCGGAGGCGAAGACGTCGGCGCGGCTGCTCCAGATGTCCCGCCGGCCGTCGCCATCATGGTCGACGGCGAGGCGCAGGAAGTTCGACGGCATGAACTGGCTCTGCCCCATGGCACCGGCCCAGGAGCCCTTCATGTCGGCGATCGCGATATGCCCCTCGTCGAGGATCTGCAGCGCCTTCATCAGCTCGGCGCGGAAATAGGTGCTGCGACGGCTGCTATAGGCCAACGTGGCCAGCGATTGGATCACCGGATAGCCGCCGGTGAAGCTGCCATAGCTCGTCTCGATACCCCACAGCGCGACGATGAACCGCGGCTGCACGCCATAGGCAGCGCCGATCTCTTTCAGCAGCGCGCTGTTCTCCCGAAGCAGCAACCGCCCCCGTTCGATACGCGCGTCGGGGGTCTGCCGTTCGAGATACTCGTCGATGGTGAGGCGGCGTTCCGGCTGGCTGCTGTCGAGCTCGAGGATCCGGTCGGCCGGGCGGATATCCGTCAACGCCGCGTCGATCGTCGCCTGCGACATGCCGAGCGCCGCGGCTTCCTGGCGCACTCCCTCCAGCCAAACCGCGAATGGCTCGGAAGTCTCGGCCAGTGCCGTCATCCACGACATCGATCCGACCAGGACCACGACGATGCCTGTGCGCATCGCCTTCCATCGGCCCATGATGCAGGTCTCCAGGAACTCAGTTAAGTGGCAGATGTTGTGCCATAGCCGACCCGCCCCTTCAATCGCTGCCACGACAGAGTGGAACGGTGCCAGGAAAATGGGCGGAAATCATGGCGTCGGACGGGCTCCGCGGTGGCCGGCCCGGTTTTTCCTTGCGGACCCCGACGCCGAATACCCCGGAGAGCCCGTCGAATCGCCGCGAGCGGCGACCGGCTAAAAACTCAGGCGGTAGCGGATGCCGGCATGGAACTCCGGATCGGCGTCCTCGACGTGATCGGGCTCCAGGCGAGACACGATGCTGAGGTCGAGACGCTGCTGCGTGCCGATGGCGAGCCCGTACGCGAACTCGGCGTCGATCTCGGTCCCGCTCGGCGCCAGGCCGATCGCGTCACCCTCGGTGACGATGGCACCGTCCAGCGTCCGAGCCACCGGCGCGGTCACCGTTGCGGACCCGGCGCTGACCCGCAGGGGCTGCGCGAAGGTGATCGTCACGCGGTCTTCGGCGGACAGGACACCGGCGGCGCTGACGCCCAGGCTGAAGGACTCGCTGCGCAGGCCGTCGAAATCCGCCATCAGGTCGGACGACATGTTCCCGGCGTCGGTGCGCCCGCCGGTCACGCTGGCGAACACCTCGATCCGGTCGGACACCGGAACGACGCCGAAGGCGCTGACGAAGCTTGTCGTCGCCATGCCCTCGAGCGCGAACGCCCCTTCGCCGCGCGACTCCAGCAGCCGGCCGTCCTCGCTCAACTGTCCAAGGCGCAGGCCGAAGCGGCTGCCGGTCTCGGCCGTACGGCTCACCTCGGCGAGGTAGGCGGCGCTGCGGCCGGTGTCGCCATCGGCCGGGTCGCCCAGGGCCGCGTCGTCGACGCCGACGCCGAGCCTCAGGGTGAAGCCCTCGCCGAGATCGGTCGCCAGAACGGCCGCGCCGGCATTGCCGGCCATGCCTTCGAAGACCGCATCGCCGCCGAGGAGGCCGGCGGACGGCAGCACGCCACTGCCGGCGAGGCCGAATCCGGCGCCGACATTCTCACCCTGCGACAGGCTGAGATCGACGCCCTCCGTGAGGCGATGGTGGAAGCGGACCCGGATGTCGGAAACCGCCGCGTCGAACGATGCGCGCCAGCGTTCGCGGACTTCGCCGTCATCGGCCGAGACGACCTGCAGCATCGATTGCGGCCCATAGGCCGTGTCGACCGAGGCCGCCTCGACGCCGGCGGTCACGAAGCCCAGCAGATCGGGCCCCGTCGCGGATTCGGCAATGGCACTCGCCAGGTCGATCGGATAATCGCGGTCGTAGGAATCCAGGAAGATCGCCTGCGCCAGGACCTGAGCGGCACCGAAGGCATCGCCGAAGGCGGCGCCGGCGGCCATCGAACTGTCGGCCGGGTCGGCGCCGCCGGAATCGACGGTCGCACCGGCCGGAATGGCGACGGCGCCGAGCGGCGCGGCGGCCAGGGCCAGGTTCATCAACCCATTGCCGTAGATCGGATCGACTCCGGGGTCGCCGAGATCGGTCGCCGTTGTCAATAGAAGCTGGACGATCTGAGCGGCGGTCAGCGCCGGGAAGCGCTCCTTCATGATCGCCGCCGCGCCGGCGATCATCGGCGCCGCGAAAGAGGTCCCGTCGACATAGGTGTAGCCGCCGTTGGTGGCGGGGACGTAGATGTCGACACCGGGCGCCATCAGGTAGAAATCCGCCACGGCGCCCGCCCGGTTGCTGAACGAGGCGATGTCGTTGATGTTGTCGTCGTAGGCTCCGGCGGCGATCATGGTGCCGGCGATGGACGGATCGGCCGCCATCGCGGCGGGGCTGGATACTTCGTCGAACCCATCGTTTCCGGCCGCCACGACCAGGAGCGTGTCGTTGGCCGCGGCGTAGTTCAACGCATTGGCAAAGACCGGCGACGTTCCGCCGCCGCCGCCGAGGCTGTAGTTGATGATGTCCGCGCCCTGCCCGACCGCGTAGTTGGTCGCCGCGGCCAGATCGTCCTCATAGTAGACGAAGCCGGCCCCTAGCGTTGTGTCGGTGCGCAGCGACAGGATCGTCGAATTGAAGGCGATGCCGTGCATGCCGTTGCCGTCGCGATTGGCACCAAGGGTCCCGGCGACCCACGTCCCGTGGCCACGGATGTCGTTGGTGCTGCCGCCGACGAAGCTGGTCGAGTTCGGGTGAATGGAGCCCAGGAACTCGGGATGGTCGGCGTCGATGCCGCTGTCGATCACGGCGACCACGATGCCCGAGCCCGTGTAGCCGGTTGCGCCGCTCGCATAGGCGCTGCTGGCGTTGACCGTCGCGAGGCCCGGCTGGTTCAGGTATTCGGGATCGGTGTCGTAGGTGGCGATCGGCAGGCCGCCGCCCCCGCTGCGAAATCCGAAATCGCGCCCGATGAAGGCGCTGGCATCCCCGGCAAGATCACTGCCGAAGCAGCCGCCCAACGACAGCGATCCGGCCAGGATCGTCGTCGTCATCAGGGTGCGCCGAAATGAGCGCCGTTGGCTCTGAACCATGACTACAACCTCATACCCGCACGTCTCGGGTCACGGCCGGCGCGACAAACCGGGGTCTCGCGATCCGCCGGGTCGGAGTTGCGGCGATGGATTACAGCCCCGGATAACAGCCCTAGGGCTCCCCTCGTCCCAACCCCACGCCCCGGCAAATGCGAGGGGTGACGTGAAAATATCGGCCACGGATAGTAAAAGACTTATCAACAAAACAATCAAAACAAGGTAAACATCAAATTAACTAGTTAACCATTCACCATAACACGCAAAGAACAAGCTCAGTAATATCACAGCTTTGCCACAACATTTCGTTTTCCCAACGTTATATTATTAACCTCGACATTCGGCGGCGCATTCGGACGGGCCAGCTACCCCCTTTTTGGTCGGTTCGGTCGCCATTTGGGGACTACAGAGGTAGACGGAAAATGCGTGCTATTCCTTGGGGTTCGATTTCCATTCTCTATGTGCTTGGGCTGCTGCTCACCTTCATTCAGGCGGCACCCGACGTCTTCAATCGCTGCTACCATCTCAGCTATTGCACGTCGCTGATCATGGAGAATGCCGCTTGGTCGCTGGTTTGGCCGGCCTATTGGCTGATGACCTGAACCGGACGTCGCGGGGCACTTAGTGTCCCGCCAGCGGAACGAAACGACTGCCGGTGATGGCGCGGCGATCGCCGTGCCCACCGGAGTCGTTGTCTTTGCCTAGCCCACACATCCCCCTGCTTCGCGTTGTTGGAGATCGCCTGCCGATTTGCTAGCTAGAGGCCGGCAGCCGCCCCATGCGGTCGCCAATCCCGGATGGGTGGCCGAGCGGTTGAAGGCACCGGTCTTGAAAACCGGCAGGGGCTAACACCCCTCGTGGGTTCGAATCCCACCCCATCCGCCATTGGAGCGGAATCCATCCGGACCGTTGCGGGAGCGGAACGACCTTGCGGACGAACGTCCAAAATCGCAGTTGCGGCCCCTGGTTCTTGTGTCACACGCCCTTTACCCGATCCCGGAACCGTGGCAGCGATAGGTTATTGGCCAGTTCGCAGGAGATCGCCGTAGATGCGCGCATGGCAGCGGATGCTCAGCGGCCGGCGGCTCAACCTGCTGGACCCGTCGCCGATCGATGTGGAGATAGAGGACATCGCCCACGGCCTTTCCCGCGTTGCCCGGTGGAATGGGCAGACAGTGGGCGACTACGCCTTTTCCGTCGCCCAGCACTGCGTGCTCGTCGAACGGTTGTTCGCCGACGAGACGCCTGGGGTCGAACCGCGCTGGCGGTTGGCCGCCCTGCTGCATGACGCGCCGGAATATGTCATCGGCGACATGATCTCCCCGTTCAAAGGGGCAATCGGCAGCGAGTACAAGGCAATTGAGAAAAGCCTTCAGACAGCGATTCATTTGCGGTTCGGACTGCCGGCGCATTTGCCCGACGGTATCGAGTCGCGAATCAAGCGCGCGGACCGAACGGCGGCGTTTTCCGAGGCTTGCGATGTCGCCGGGTTTTCCGAGCCCGAGGCGAGGCGGATCCTCGGCTATCGGCGGCGGATACGGGCTCCGGGGCTGCAGGCATGGTCGCCGAGCAAGGCGAAGCTGGATTTCCTCGAGCGGTTCGGACGGCTTTTCGTTGCCTAGCGCCACTGGCTTGGGGGATTGTCGGATACCGTGCTGTTGATCGCCCGTCTCCTCGCCGCCCTTGGCCGCCCCTTCCTTCCCCTCGCCGCGGCGATCGGGGTGGCCGCCGCATTCTCGAGCGCCGCCGCACAGTTCGGCAGCCCCAGCTATATCGGCAGCTACGGCAACTGGGAGGCACACGTCTACCCGATCGCCGAGGACGAGACCCGGTGCGCGGTTCGGTCGCTGCATCCGGCGATCATCGAGGGTGAGGTCCATTGGGTCTTCAACACCCGCTACGCCGATCGGCTGCCCGACGGCTTTCTCGCGGTCGAGCCACGATTGATGCGACAAGCGGTGGAGGCGGCAGTCCTGATCGATGACCGGGCGCGGTTTGCGCTCAAGCGCGGGCAGGATGGCACCGGCTACAGCCGGGACGAGGATACCGCCACCCTGCTGGCGGCCATGCGGCAAGGCATCGAGATGGACCTGCTGCTGATCGACGACGCCGGAGGTCGCCGCCTCCTGCCGATATCGCTGATCGGATTTCGTCGCGCCAGCGACGCGGCGCGCTCGTACTGCAGCGGGACGGTTCGGCGGACGCTGGGCTGAAAGCCGGGGCGGAAGCCCCGATTTTGGTTCAGCGCGGCTTGCGGTAGGCGGTGGCGAGCAGCCGGATGGCCTCCTGGTGGCGCTTGCTGGCCGCCGGCCGCGAGGCCGGTTCGGTCAGGGCGGTCATGCCCCGCGGCAACTCGGTCTCGCCGATCGCCCGGCCGAGATGGCCGACGACCGTATCGAGCGCGGCGCCGGACATCGCCGTCGCCGATGGCCGCACCTTGGCCGCGCGCTCGCCACGGGTCACGGCGTGGGCGATGATGCCCCGCAGGAATGGCGCAACCAACGCCCGCAGAAGGCGCTGGTCGGTGGCGCATTGCTTCGCTAATGCACGCTGGGCGGTTCCCGCGTCGCCGCCGGATTCGAGCAGTGCGGCGCTGATTCGCTGGGCCGCGTAGTTGGCATTCGCCACCAGGTAATCCCCCGGTTCGTCACATCAATCGAAATGATAGCCATTCTTGATTAACAACACCTTCCCGTGCGCGATTCCGTCCTCGGGATGACGGTGCTCTCGCCCAACCGGCGGGCAGCGCGTATGATGGGCCGGGATGCAGATCGACATCTTCTTCGACGTGGTTTGCCCATGGTGCTTCATCGGCAAACGCCGAATGGACCGCGCCATCGAAGGGCGCCAGGGAATGCCCGTTGCGCTGAGTTGGCAACCCTTCCAGCTCAATCCGGGTATGCCGCCGGATGGCATGGATCGACGCGACTACCTTGCCGCCAAGTTCGGCGGCACGGCGCGCGCCGCGCAGGTCTATGCAATGGTCGCCGAGACGGCGGAACGCGACGGGCTGAAGCTGAATCTCGAGGCAATCGAGCGCACGCCGAGCACATTGGACGCGCATCGGCTGATCCGCCTCTTCACCCGCGGTGGCGGCGATGCGGCGGATGCGGTCGAGGCCCTGTTTCAGGCCTATTTCTTCGATGGCCGCGATATCGGCGACAAGGCCGAACTGGCCGAGATCGGCGTCGATCTGGGGTTCGATCGCGAGGAGGTCGCGCCCTACCTCGACAGCCGCGTCGACATCAACCACATCCGTGCCGCCGATACCGCGGCCCGGCGCATGGGAATTCAGGCGGTGCCTTGCTTCGTGTTCGACCGGCGCTATGCCCTGTCCGGCGCGCAGGAGCCGGAATCTTTCTTTCCGATGTTCGATCTGGCCGGCGGCGAGGCGGCGCTCTCGCACGGCTGAGCGTTTCCGGTCAGGCCGCCATCGCCGCCAGGTCCTGCATCAGGCGCCGCGCCCCTTCGACCCGGGCCGCCGCCGCTTCCCAACTCCGGACATAGACGAGCTTGTGGTCGGGCCGCAGTTTCACGCTGGCCGCCTGGCGGGTGATGAAATCGACCAGCCGTTCCGGGTGGGCAAAGCTGTTGTCGCGAAATGTGAGCACGGCGCCGCGCGGTCCGGCCTCGAGTTTTTCCACACCGGCGGACCGGCATAGCTGTTTCAGCGCAATCACATGCAGCAGGTTCTGGACCTCGTCCGGCAAGCTGCCGAAGCGGTCGATCAGCTCGGCCGCGAAGCCTTCCACCTCGACCGGGTCGACCAGCCGCGCCAGCCGCCGATAGAGGTCGAGCCGGACATGCAAATCGGCCACGTAGGTCTCCGGAATGCGTACCGGCATGCCGAGATTGATCTGCGGCGTCCAGCCGCCGGCCTCGCCGCCTTCTTCGCCTGCGCCGCGGGCCTCGGCCACCGCCTCCTCCAGCATCTGCTGGTAGAGCTCGGTTCCGACCTCGCGGATATGGCCGGATTGCTCCTCGCCGAGCAGGTTTCCGGCACCGCGGATGTCCATGTCGTGGCTGGCCAGGGTAAAGCCGGCGCCGAGGCTGTCGAGGGTCTCGATCACGTGCAGCCGCTGCTGCGCCGCCTCGGTCAGCGCCTTGTCCGGCGCGAAGGTCAGATAGGCATAGCCGCGCAGCTTCGAACGGCCGATCCGCCCGCGGAGCTGGTAGAGCTGGGAGAGGCCGAACATATCGGAGCGATGGATCACCAGGGTGTTCGCCGCCGGCACGTCGAGCCCGGATTCGACGATGGTCGTGCACAACAGCACGTCGAAGCGCCCCTCGTAGAAGGCCGCCATGACGTCCTCGAGCGCCCTTGGCGGCATCCGGCCATGGGCGGTGACCACCTTCACCTCGGGCACCAGCGCCTTCAGGTGCTCGGCGACCTCCTCCAGATCCTCGATCCGTGGGCACACATAGTAGGTCTGACCGCCGCGGAAATGCTCGCGCATGATGGCCTCGCGCACGATCACCGGATCGAAGGGCAAAACGAACGTGCGTACCGCGAGGCGATCGACCGGCGGGGTGGCGATCAGCGATAGCTGGCGGACGCCGGACAGCGCCATCTGCAGCGTGCGGGGGATTGGCGTGGCGGTCAGGGTCAGGACGTGAACGGCGGCGCGAAGCTGCTTGAGTCGCTCCTTCTGGCGCACGCCGAAATGCTGTTCTTCGTCGACAATGACGAGCTGCAACTGTTTGAATTTCAATGTTTTTGACAGAAGGGCGTGGGTGCCTATGACGATGTCGATCGAGCCGTCGGCGAGGCCCTGATGCACCAGCTTGGCATCCTTCGCCGAGACCAGGCGCGACAACTGGCCGATGCGCACCGGCAGGCCGCTGAACCGTTCGGCGAAGGTGCGCATGTGTTGGCGTGCCAGCAGGGTGGTCGGCACCACGACAGCAACCTGTTGGCCGGCCATGGCGACGGTGAACGCGGCACGCAGGGCGACCTCGGTCTTGCCGAAGCCGACATCGCCACAGATCAGGCGATCCATGGGGCGGCCGAGGTTGATGTCGTCGAGCACGTGCTCAATGGAGCGGAGCTGGTCTTCCGTCTCCAGGTACGGGAACCGGGCGGCGAACTCGTCGTACAGCCCTTCCGGTGGCGAGATCGGGTCGATCTGCTTGGTTTCCCGGGCAGCGGCGATCCGCAGCAGTTCCGCCGCCATGTCCTTCAGCCGTTTCTTGACCCTTGCCTTGCGTGCCTGCCAACCGGCGCCGCCGAGGCGGTCGAGCTGCACGCCGGCGATGTCGGAGCCGAAGCGCGACAGCACCTCGATATTCTCGACCGGAACGAACAGCTTGGCGTTCTCGGCGTAGATAATCCGCAGACAGTCATGCGCCGCGCCGGAGACGGTGAGCGTCTCCAGCCCCTCGTAGCGGCCGATACCATGGTCGACATGGACCACCAGATCGCCCTGGCTGAGCGATGTGACCTCGGCGATGAACTCGTCGGACCGCCGCCGCTTGCGCGCCTGGCGTACCAGCCGGTCGCCGAAGATGTCCTGCTCGGCGATGACCGCGAGGTCCGGTGCCACGAAGCCGGTCTCCAAAGGCAGTACGGCCAGGACGGTCGCCTTGGTCGAAGCCGCCCTGGCCGTCGCCCAGTCGCCGACCGCCACGGTATCGTGCAGCCCGTGCTCGCGCAGCACGGTCGCCAGTCGTTCGCGGGCGCCGACCGTGTAGCCGGCGACGATTACCCGCCGCCCCTCCTCCCGCAATGTGCGGATATGGCCGAGAACCTAGTCGAAGACGTTGAT
>JABDIP010000365.1 GCA_013003675.1 Inquilinus sp. | reverse complement strand
GCCGGGGCTGTGCTGGCCGCCCTGGATCGCCACATCGCTGCGCTCCTCGCGATGACGGAGAGAGGGCCTGGACCTCCGCGACTTTCTGTCCAACCCAGTCCGTCACCGCCTGCTGTCATCCGACATCTGACTTCTGACTTCTGACTTCCGGCACCCCCCTTGCGGCGACCCCGGCGCTTTGCTATATGCGCCCCTCCGCCGGGGGTTGGGCGCATAGCTCAGTTGGCAGAGCAGCTGACTCTTAATCAGCGGGTCCAAGGTTCGAGTCCTTGTGCGCCCACCAATCCCGCGATTTCCGACTTGCGGTTTCGAGATGACGGGTTGGACGTCGACCGCTTGCGTCGCCGCCGTGCCGCGACGACCGCTGCCCGTGCGTCTTGGTCTGCTCCTGACAAGACGCACTGCCCAAAATCCAGGCGTCTCGACGGCGCCAAGCGCAGCTACTGCTTTCTGGGCGAAGTGATCGAACAAGGGCGGGCGCCGGATATAGAAGGCTCGGCCATCGCTCTTTGTTGGCAACGGGAGCCTCGTCGCGCGCCACCCACCGCCGCAATCCGGCTATATTTGGAACGGTGATGCCGGCATTTCGGCGGGGATCGACTGCGTGGCGCGGAACGGACACCAGGGCTTCGGAACAATCTTCAGCACGCTCGACGCGATGCGGCGGGCGCAGGCGCGGGGCCTTGCCGTGCTTGGGTTCGGGCCGGCGGAGCACGGACACCGCGTCGTCGCTTCGGGGCCGTTGTGGCGGCTGCGTCGCTATGCCGGGCCCAATGTCGGGCCGTTGGTGCTGATCGTCGCGGCGCCGATCAAACGCCCGTACATCTGGGACCTCGCGCCCACGGCCAGCGCCGTGCGCTACTGCCTGCAGCAGGGCTTGCGTCTCTATCTGCTCGAATGGTCGCCTCCCTCCCGCCGAACCGGCGCTTGCGGGCTGGCCGAGTATGCGGACGACGCCATGGCCGAGGCGGTTGCCGCGCTCGCGGAAGACGCCGGCGCCGAAATGCCCGTTCTAATGGGCCATTCGCTTGGCGGCACCTTTGCGGCGATCTTCGCCGCCCTGCACCCCGAGCGCCTTTCCGGGCTGGTGCTGCTCAGCGCGCCGCTCTGCCTGCCGCCCGGGGTCAGCCCGTTTCGCGATGCGCTCGCCGCGATGCCGGTGTCGTGGCTGTCGGAAATGGAGATCGTTCCCGGATCGCTCCTGACCCAGGTGAGCGCGATGGCCTCGCCGGCGACCTTCGTCTGGTCGCGGGTCGTGGACGCGGCGGCCAGCGCCGCCGATCGGCGGGCGGCGGAGATCCGGCCGCGGGTGGAGCATTGGGCGCTCAACGAGGTGGCGCTGCCGAGAAAGCTGGTCCGCGACATCCTGCAAGGGCTCTATCGGGAGAACCGGCTGTGCGCGGGGACGCTGGAGATCCACGGGCGCGTCGTGCGGCCCGGCGACCTCAGCCTGCCCACCCTGGCGGTCGCCAACGCCGGCGACGAGGTCGCGCCGCCGGCCGCCGTCGCGCCCTTCCTCGAGGCGATGGCGGGGGCGGAGACGCGCCTGATCGACTATCCCGGCGAGGCCGGAATCGTCCTGCAGCACCTCGGTATCCTGCTCGGGCGCGACGCCTTCGCCCGGATCTGGCCGGAGATCGTCGCCTGGATCAGGGCCGGTGGCTGACACCGGCGCGGCAATCGCCTTCCCACCGGCCCCGGAGCAGCCCTCCCATGCAAGAGCGCGATCTTCGTAAGACCCATTTCGCGCCGATCGGACATAGGATTGTCACAACCGCGACATCGTGTTTTCGCCGATAGTCGATTGCGTAGCTGGGCTGGAGTCATGATCTCCGACACGGGGTATGCACGATGATCAGCGGACAGCGCACAGAGGCTCTAGCGGCGGCGAAGGCGGCGACACGCGCCTACGCCAGGGATCCGAGCGACGACAACGCCGCGAAGGTCGAGGCGGCTTGGCAGACCGTTCGCCGGCTGACGACCGTCACCGTCCAGCGGCGGACGCGGCGGGCGAGACTGAAGGCGGCAGTGACCGAGCGAAGCGGCTGATCCGGACCCCAGAGCCTGATCGGTTTGCACCGAAGCGGTGGAAACCGAGAATCAGTGTCTAGTCTATTGAATGAGATCAAGATTCACGCATCAGATCGACTCGATCTGACGCGATCCTGATCTAGGGTCCCGATCACCGTTTCGCTTGCTCCGGCCACTCCCGGCAACGTCGACCAACGATCGCGCCGGTGCGCGCGGCGGGAGCCAATGTGGAAGCATTGGCGAAGGATGCTCGCTGGGGAAAAATGTCTCTAATTCAATGTGATACGTATACCGCCCCACTTGCAGGTCGGAAGCGTTCCAGCCGGCCGGGCTCTCTTGATCGTACTGCCGCCCTACGCGGCCTGGCCGTCGGGGCGGACGAAGAAGATGTCGCCATAGAGCAGCGCTTTGGACCTGGGGTCGCGGCCGCCGTTGCAGAACCCGAAGACTCGGAACCCGAGGCTGAGCACATGATCCATCAGTTCCAGAGCGAGCGTTTCGCCGACATACATTTCTTCGAATGAGCATTCGAGCGTAATTGCCACGATGCGATCCATCAGTCCGGTCGCACCCTCGAGCACGTCCATTTCGTATCCCTGGGTGTCGATCTTCAGGTAGATCCGGTCGTCGTTCCTAACGTATTCCCGTGCCGCCTCGTCGAGTCGCCGCACATCCACGGTCTCCGCGCCGGTATAGACGATATCCGGCGCAAATGCGGTCTGGGTGCCCGACATCGGACGAAGCGACGAACAGCCCGAGTAGTTCGCGACATTCATCATTGCCGACCCTTCCGCCCGCCCGATCGCCATGGACGGCGCGACGTACCAATTCGGGCATCTGGATTGCTGTGCCACTCGCACGAGCCGGTCGTGGGAGGCGTGTACCGGTTCGAACGACACGACCCGACGGTTTCTGTCGTATGCGAGGACCCCACGGGCGAATTGTCCGACATTGGCGCCGACATCCAAGACCAAGGTCGGCTCGATAGCCCTTAAGAGCTGAAGCCTGAGCGCCGGGAAGCTGTTCGACTTGCGAATGCGGAGCAGGTCGAAGCCAAGCCACCAGGCGAGGCGCTGCTTCAATTTGGCCATGCGAGTACTCGCTGCCGAACGTTTCGGGGAGAAGCGAGTCTATGCGTGATGGCCCGACAACCGCAATCCGCGGTTTGAGCGATATGGTCCTATTTCAGCATCCCGCCTCCCAGGCGGAGACGGAGCCATCCCTGCCGCCGTCGATCCACGTCCCAATGAACTCCACGCCACCGCTCGAATTGCCGCAATTGGGTGCCATAGGGCGGGGCAATCGTATTCCCACCGCCTCCCGGAGCCCACACCATGCCAGAGCGCGATTTCCGCAAGACCCATCTCGGCGACCACCGGCTGCACGTCTCGACGCAGATGATGTCGTACGGCTACGACCCGTTCATGTCGGAGGGGGCGGTGAAGCCGCCGGTGTTCCTGACCTCGACCTTCGCCTTCCAGAGCGCCGAGGAGGGGGCCGATTTCTTCGACGTGGTCGCGGGGCGCAAGCCGGCGCCGGCCGGCATGGGCGCCGGCGGCCTGGTCTACAGCCGCTTTAACCACCCGAATCTGGAGATCGTCGAGGACCGGCTGGCGCTGCTCGACGGGGCCGAGGCGGCGGCGGTCACCTCGTCGGGCATGGCGGCGATCAGCGCGATCTTCCTGGCCCTGCTGCGGCCGGGCGACGTGCTGCTGCATTTCACGCCACTCTATGGCGGCACCGAGACGCTGATCCGCAAGATCCTGCCGGGCTTCGGGATCGTCGCCGTGCCGTTCACCGACGCGTTGTCGGAGGCGGCGATGGCGGCGGCGCTGGTAGAGGCGGCGGGAAAAGGGCCGGTCAAGATGGTCTATCTGGAGACCCCGGCCAACCCGACCAACGCGATCACCGACTTCGCCGCCGTCAAGCGCCTGATCGACGCCCATGAGCAGGCGCATGGCAGCCGCCCGGTCTCGGTCTGCGACAACACCATGTTGGGGCCGGTCTATCAGCAGCCGATCCGCCACGGCATCGATCTGTGCGCCTATTCGCTGACCAAATATGTCGGCGGCCACAGCGATCTGGTGGCCGGCGGGGTGACCGGCTCGAAGGAGCTGCTGCACAAGATCCGGCTGACCCGCAGTGCCTTCGGCTCGCAGCTCGACCCGCATTCCTCGTGGATGATCTCGCGGTCGATGGAGACGCTGGTGCTGCGCATGGACAAGGCGACGGCAAGCGGCCGCCGGGTCGCCGACTGGCTGGCCTCGAACCCGCACATCAAGGCCCGGGTGCTGCACCCGGAACACGATGACGACCAGGCCGCCCAGGCGGTCTACGAGCGGCAGTGCAGCGGACCCGGCTCGACCTTCTCCTTCGTCATCGACGCCGACCGGGCGACCACCTTCCGGCTGCTGAACGCGCTGCAGATCTTCAAGCTGGCGGTCAGTCTGGGTGGCACGGAATCGCTGGTCTGCCACCCGGCCTCGACCACCCATTCCGGCGTGCCGGCGGAGGTCCGCGCCGAGACCGGCGTCACCGAGGGGCTGGTGCGCCTGTCGATCGGCCTGGAACACCCCGACGATCTGATCGCCGACCTCGACCAAGCGTTCGCCAAGGCGGCGGGTTGAGCAAGGCGGGGGC
>JABDIP010000352.1 GCA_013003675.1 Inquilinus sp. | reverse complement strand
AGGTAGATGCCGATCAGGCAGAGCGAGGAGCCGAGCACCGCATCGCTGAGGAATTGGGACTCCTGCTCGGCCAGGCCGCCCAGCCGGTAGCCGACGTCGAAGCGGGCGGCGAGGTCGGGCAGGATCGACTCGGCCAGGACACGGGTCACCGCGGCCGCCGCCACCGGGTCGTCCTCGGCGATGTCGCCGGTGACGTTGACCACCGGCAGGCCGTCTTCGCGCCGGATCGCGGAAAAGCCGAGCCGGGTCTCGATGTCGACGATCTCGCTGAGCGGCACGGTGCCGCCGCCCGGCGTGGCGAGCCGGGTCTGATAGAGATAGGCCGCGGTCAGCTCGTCTTCCGGCGCCCCGACGCGGATCTCGGCGGTACGGGCGCCGACGGCGAATTCCGCGGCTTCGATGCCCTCCAGCCGGTCGCGTAGCTCGCGGCCGACTGCGTCGGTGGTGAAGCCGAGCGCTTCGCCCAGCGGCTTCAGGGTCAGCACCAGCTCGGTCTTGTCGTAGGCCAGCGTGTCTTCCAGCGCACTGACCACGGCAAAACGGGTGAGGTCGGATTTCAGCGCCTCGGCGGCGGCTTTCAGGGTCTCGATGTCCGGGCCGGTCAGCTCCACATCGATGGCGTCGCCGCCGGGCCCCGAGCGATGGCCGCGCAGGGCCAGGGTCTCCAGCAGCGGATGGTGGACGATCTCCGACTGCCAGTCGCCGATGAAGGCGAAGGAGGAGTAGGGGCGCAGATCCGGGTCGATCAGCTCGACCGAGAATCCGCCCAGCAGGTCGCGATCCTTGGAGTCGGCGCTGGCCAGGCCGCGCCCGGTGGTGCCGCCGACGGTCGCCAGGGAGAACAGCACCGGCGCCCGGCCGTATTCCTCGGCATAGCGGCCGTCGACCACCTCCAGCGCGCGCTGCATCTCGTCCAGCATGGCCCGGGTGTCGGCGCGGGTCGCACCCGGCAGCATGGCGATGTTGGCGCTGACGACGGCGCGTTCCGGCGCGTTGAAGAAGCGCCAGCGGACGGTGCCGTCGAAGAACAGCGAGACGGAGAGCAGCAACAGCATCGCCGCCGCGCCAAGGACCGGATAACGTCCGGCGATCACATAGGCCATGGCCGGGCGGAATACCCGCTCCCGGAACCACACGAAGCCGCGGTTGAAGACGCGGCTCGGCGCGTCGTACCAGGGGCTCCGGTTCTGCGCCGCCAGCGCATGGCGCATATGCGCTGGCAGGATGAAGAAGGACTCCATCAGGCTGGCGATCAGCATGACGCCGACGGTGAAAGGAATATCCAGGATCAGCGTGCCGAACCGCCCGCCGACCGCGGCCAGGGCGGCGAAGGCGATCACCGTGGTGACCGAAGCGCTGAATACCGGCGCCGCCATGCGCCGGGCCGCCGCCGCCGCGGCATCGGCCGGTTTGAACCCCTGCCGGGCCAGATGGTCGGCATGCTCGCCGATGACGATCGCGTCGTCGACCACTATGCCGAGACAGAGGATCAGCGCGAACAGCGACACCATGTTCAGGGTCAGGCCGAAGACCCACATCAGCGCGATGGTCGCCGCCATCGCGGTCGGGATGCCGGCCGCCACCCAGAACGCCGTGCGCGCCGACAGGAACAGGAACAGGAAAACCAGAACCAGGGCGAGACCGGTGCCGCCGTTGCGCAGCAGGATGTTGAGCCGGTCGCTCACCGCCTCGGCGCGGGTCTGGGTCAGCGTGATCGTCACGCCGTCCGGCAGGGTCTGGCGCATCTCCTCCGCGATCCGCTGCACCGCCGCCTGCAGCCGGATGGTGTCGCCGTCGGCGCCACGCTCGACCCGCAGCACCACCGCCGGGTCGTCGCCGTGATAGTAGGCGGTGCCGCGTTCGACGCCCTCGGTCTCGATGGTCGCGACATCGCGGACGAAGAGTTTGCCGCCATCGGGCAGCGCGCGCACCGCGATGTCGCCGACGGTGCCGGCGTCCCGGCGCTCGGTCCCGGTGCGCACGCGGGTCGCACTCGAGCCGAGATCGCCGGCCGGGTCCAGCGCGCTCTCCGCCGCGATGGCGTTGGCAAGGTCGCGCAGGCTAAGCTCGTGACGGTGCAGATTTGCCTCCGGCACCGACACCCGGATCACCGGCTCGGCCACGCCGCGCAGGGTGATGCGGGTGACCCCGGCGCGGAACAGCCGCGATTTGAGCTCGTCGGCCAGCCGGGTGAGCTGGTCGACGCCGACCGGGCCGGCGATCACCAAATCGGTGACCCGGTCGCGGAAGGCACCGCGCCGGATGGTCGGCTCCTCGGCATCGTCCGGCAGGGTGGTGACGCCGTCGACCACCGACTTTGCCTCGTCGACCGCCCGCTGCATGTCCCAGCCCGGCTCGAATTCCAGGGCGATCGTCGCCAGGTTCTCGCGGGCGACCGAGGTCACCTCGGCCACCCCCTCGACCGCCAGCAGTTGCGGCTCCAGGATCGCGATCACCGCGTCGTCGATATCCTGCGGGCCGGCACCCGACCACGCCACCCGCACCGTCACCCTCTCGACGACGATGTCCGGGAAGAACTGGGTCCGCAGCCGTGTGCCCGCCGCCAGCCCGGCGACGATCATCAGGATCAGCAGCAAGTTGGCCGCCGTCCGGTGGCGGACCAGATAGGCCAGGATGCCGCCGGCATTGGCGCCTTGCCGAAGGTCCTTGATGTCCATCAGCCGCCCCCGGCACCGCGAAGCTGCAGGCGCTCGACAAGGCCGCGCGGCACCTCGGGCTGGGACAGCAGGTTGCGCAGCCGGTCGCGGCGTTCCTGCGGCATCCGCCGGTCCGCCTCCAGGATCTCGATCAGGCTTTGCCGTTGCTCCGCGTTGAGCACGACGCGGTCGCTGCTCGTGCCCACCGCCGTGCCGATCGGCGTCGGCAGGGCGGCGCTGGAACCGTCCGCGGCCCGTGCCGCATCGACCGGCCGCACCTTGATTCCGGGGCCGAGTTGCGGCGTGCGCTCGGTGACGTAGCGCGCGCCGAAGGGCACCGATCCGACGATCAGGGTATCTCCCTGGCGCCGCAGGATGGTGGCGGCGACCTCCTCCAGCCGGTCGTCGTCGTTGACGACCAGCAGCCGGCCGGCGCTGTCGGCGGCGGTCGCCGGGATGACGGCGACATCGGCCAGCGGCGGCTCGGCGACCCTGACGGTGACGAAATCGCCGGGCCGCAGGATGGTGTCGCGGCCGGCATCCAGCTTGGCGTAGACGATGCGGCCGGTATCGCCGGTCTGGACGATGGCGCCGACCCGCTCGATGTGCCCGCCGATTTCGACATTCGTGCCGTCCAGATCGAGCGCGACGATGATCGGGGACGGGCGCAGGGTGCGGTCCTCCAGCAGCCGGGCGAACTGGGTGTGCGACACCCGGAAGGCGACCTCCAGCGCGGTCAGGTCGATCAGCATGCCGAGCCGCTCGTTGGCGGAAACCCGGCGCCCGATCGCCGCGTCGACGTCGCTCAGCAGGCCGTCGAATTCGGCGGTGACCCGGGTCTCGTCCAGAATGCGGGCGGCTTCGTCGCGGGTGATGGCGGCCCGCTCGATGGCGCGGCTGGCGCGGTCGATGCGGTTGCGGGCGGTGACCAGCGCCAGGGTCCGGCTTGCGACGGTCTGTTCGGCATTGGCCACGGCCAGTTCGGCCTCTTCCACGGCGACGGCGGCGGCGAAGTCGCGCCGTTGCAGGTCGCGCTGGCGCTCCAGCGCCTGGACCCGCAATCGGCGCTGGGTCTCGGCGGCGACCAGATCCGCCTCGGCGACGGTCAGCGCCTCGCGGGCCTCGGCCTCCTCGGCGCTGGCGTCGAGCAGGGCCACCTCTGCGTCCGCCAGCCGGGCCTGTGCTTCGGCCGGATCGATCGCGAACAGGAGCGTACCGGCCGCGACCGCCGCGCCGTCGCGAAAGCCGTCGGAGAGCTCCACCACCCGGCCGCCGGTCGCGGCGCGCAACTCCAGGGTACGCCAACTGCGAACCTCGCCATAGGCGGTGATCACCGGCTCGGCGGTGACCCGTTCCAGGGTCGACACGTTGACGACGAAGGCGCGCTCCTGGGCGTCTCCGGGCCGGCCCGATTCCTCGGCGTCGTCCGCGCTCATGAAGCGGATCACGCCGATGGCGACGAAGCCGGCGGTCAGCGCGAACAGCAAGAGACCGACAATGCCGCGAACGAGAAAACGCATGAGCCTCCGCTGCCGATTTGTGTCCGGCCCCATGGGCGCCGATCGAACTGTACGGCGAACCTGTCGCACAATTGTGTCAAATCGAGCCCCCGCCAAGGGGCTGACGCCGACCGCGCCGATCTTTGCGATGGCGCATGGCGTCACGTCGCCAAAAATGGTCGAGTGGCGTCGATGGAAAGTGAACGGCAGGGAAGGAGAGAGGGATGAGCGATCCGGTATTGGCGAAGGGCCGCGTCGCGGTGGTGACCGGGGCGGCGTCGGGGATTGGCCTCGCCGCCTGCAAACGCTTCGCGGCGCTCGGCATGCGCGTGGCCATGGCCGACAACGACGCCGACGAGCTGCGCGCGGCGGAGGCGGCGGTGACGGGGCAGGCCGCGGGCGGCGGCGGGGATGTGCTGGCGGTCGCCACCGACGTCGCCAAACCGGCCGACCTGGAGCGGCTGCGCGACGCCACCTATGACCGCTTCGGCGAGACCGCGCTGCTGATGAACAACGCGGCGGCGCGGGTGGCGGGCGGCAGTCGCGAGGATCTCGACGAGTGGCGGCACACGATGGAGGTCAATTTCTGGGGCGTCGTCTGCGGCGTGCGCGTCTTCCTGCCGGGCATGATCGAGCAGGGCACGCCGGCCCGGATCGTCAATACCGGCTCCAAGCAGGGCATCACCAACCCGCCCGGCAATCTGATCTACAACGTCAGCAAATCGGCGGTGAAGACCTATACCGAGGGGCTGCAGCACGAACTGCGCAACACGGACGGCTGTCAAGTCACCGCGCATCTGCTAATCCCCGGCTGGACGACGACCGGCAAGCGCGAGCACAAGCCCGGCGCCTGGTTGCCCGATCAGGTGGTCGAGCGGATGGAGGCGGCGCTGGGGCGGGGCGACTTCTACATCCTCTGCCCGGACAACGAGGTGACGTCGGAGATGGACCGCAAGCGCATCCTGTGGGGCGCCGGCGACATCACCGAGAACCGCCCGCCGCTGTCGCGCTGGCACGTGGACTGGGCCGAGGCGTTCAAGAAGGGCTGAACGCGCGGGCAATCGGTTCTTCTCATCCACACGCATTGACTGTCGTGCGGAGCCCGGTACCATCGGCGGCGTGTGGCGGCCGCTTCAAGCAATTCCCCGGACCCGCTTCGGCGATCCGGGGCCTTCGGGGCACCCCCGAGGGTGAGACGTACCCGGTGCAGGACGCTGCATAACCGCGCCTGGGCTGTCGCCCAGATATGGTTATGCGCCACGCGGAGGTTGAAGCGGTTCGCCCCACTCTCTTTTCCCGTGAGAGGGCCTGACCGGTGACGAGCCGCCGGCACATCGCCCGGATGCTGGCGATGGCCTGGTGCGCCGGTCCCTGGGCCCGCGACGATCTGCGGGTGACGGCGGAAGCCCTGCTTGGCGCGGGACGCCGGCGGGCGATCGGTCGACTGGTCGACGACGTGTTGGCGGTGGTGCCGACGCCCTATGCGCCGCCGTTCGAAACACTGGCGCGATTCATCGGGCCCCTGCCGAGCTTCGAGGCGGCGACAGCGGCTGCCCGAAGTGCCGGATTGGACGGCCCGACCCTGGCGCCGGCACCCGCCTTTCGGCCGTTGCCGCCCTTCGCCGATCTGCCGGTGCCCCGTCTGGTGTCACCGGCCGATCTCGCCGAATGGCTTGGCCTCTTGCCGCCGGAACTCGACTGGTTCGCGGACACAAGGCGCCAGCATGGGGTCACCGAAAAGCGCCCCTTGCAGCATTACAGCTATGCCTGGGTGCCCAAACGCAGGGGCGCGCCGCGGTTGATCGAGGCACCGAAGCCGCGGCTGAAGGCGTTACAGCGGCAGATCCTGCGCGACATCCTCGATCCGATCCCGGTGCACGAGGCCGCGCACGGCTTCGTCAAGGGCCGCTCCTGCCTCGGCGGCGCGGCCCGGCATGGCGGCGAGGCGGTGGTGGCCACCCTCGACCTCGTCGACTTCTTCCCCAGCGTGCCGCTGGAACGGGTGCACGGCATCTTCCGGTGCCTGGGCTATCCGGGCGCGGTGGCGCGGCTGCTGACCGGGCTATGCAGCACGACGACGCCACGCGGGGTGCTGGCGGCGGCGCCCGGGCCAAAACGCCGGCGCGGCGCCTTCGTGCCCGAGGCGGCGCCGCATCTGCCGCAAGGGGCGCCG
>JABDIP010000317.1 GCA_013003675.1 Inquilinus sp. | reverse complement strand
GACATGCCGCCGCTGACCGCCGAGGAGGTCGATTGGTGAGCAGCGCCGTCGTCGAGTTGCGCGACCTCAGCGTCCATTTTCGCACCGATCAGGGCACGCTCAACGTCGTCGACGGGGTCAGCTTCTCGGTGCCGAGGGGCCACACCCTCTGCCTGGTCGGCGAATCCGGCTGCGGCAAGAGCGTCACCAGCCTGGCGATCATGGGGTTGCTGCCGCAACCGCCGGCCGTGATCGCCGGCGGCCAGGCGGTTTTCGACGGTCGTGACCTTCTGGCGATGGATGGAAAGGAACTGGGCGGCCTGCGCGGCGACCGGTTGTCGATGATCTTCCAGGAGCCGATGACGTCGCTGAACCCGGTCTTCACCGTCGGCGACCAGTTGGTCGAGGTGATCGAACGACACCGGCCGATCGCCGGTGCCGAGGCCAGGGGGCATGCGATCGAGATGCTGCGCCGGGTCCGGATCCCGGCACCGGAACAGCGGATGGGCGAGTATCCGCACCAGCTCTCCGGCGGCATGCGACAGCGGATCATGATCGCCATGGCGTTGGCCAACGACCCGGCGCTTCTGATCGCCGACGAGCCGACGACGGCCCTCGACGTGACGATCCAGGCGCAGATCCTCGAGCTGATCAAAACGCTGCAGCGGGAGACCGGCACGGCGGTCCTGCTGATCACCCACGATCTTGGCGTCGTCGCGGAAGTCGCCGATCAGGTGGCCGTCATGTACGCCGGCCAGATCGTCGAACTGGCGCCGGTCGCCGCTCTTTTCGCCGATCCGCAGCACCCCTACACCCTGGGCCTGATGAGTTCGATTCCGCGGATCGACGGCGACGCCGAGGGACCGTTGCCGACGATCGCCGGTTCGGTGCCGCCGCCGACCGCGTTTCCTGCCGGTTGTCGGTTCAGTTCACGGTGTCCGTTTGCCGACGCGCGCTGCCGCACCGACGTTCCGCCCTTGGCCGATTTGGCGCCGGGCCATCAGGTGGCCTGTTGGAAGGCTCCATTGGAGCGCGCTTTGGCGGTGGCAGAGGACGCGGCATGAGCGCCACCGCGATGCTCTCCCTTCAGGAGGTGACCCGGCACTTTCCGCTCTCCGGCGGGTGGTTGAGCGGTGCGTCGCGCCGGGCCGTGCGTGCGGTCGACGGTGTCAGCCTCGAGGTTCGCCGCGGCGAAACCCTGGCGATCGTCGGCGAGAGCGGCTGCGGCAAGTCGACCCTGGCCAAGCTGATGCTGCGCCTCGACCGGGTCACCAGCGGGTCCATCCACTTCGACGGCAACGATCTGACGACGCTCGGCGAGGCCGAGATGCGGCCATTGCGCCGACGCCTGCAGATCATCTTCCAGGATCCGTTCGCCTCGCTGAATCCGCGGATGACGGTCGGCGACATGCTGCGCGAGCCGTTGGTCATTCACCGCATCGGCGGTCGTCGCGAACGAGAGGCGCGGGTGCGCGAGTTGATCGATCTGATCGGTCTGACCGCGGAGCAGCTCGACCGCTATCCGCACGAGTTCTCCGGCGGCCAGCGCCAGCGGATCGGCATCGCCCGGGCGTTGATGGTGCACCCGGAACTGGTGGTCGGCGACGAGCCGGTCTCGGCGCTCGACGTTTCGGTCCAGGCGCAGGTGATCAACCTGCTCGCCGATCTGAAGCAGCGATTCCACCTGACCCTGGTCGTCATCTCCCACGACCTCGCCGTCGTGAAGCACATGTCCGACCGGGCCGGCGTCATGTATCTCGGCAAGCTGGTCGAAATGGCTGGGACGCGCGCGTTGTTCGCCGAGCCCCGGCATCCCTACACGCAAGGCCTGTTGGCGGCGGTGCCGCGGCCGGACCCGGCGGTGCGCGGCCGGCCGGCCATCATCGAAGGCGACGTGCCGAGTCCGATCGACCCGCCGGCGGGCTGCCGCTTCCATACCAGGTGTCCGCACGCCCGCGAGCGGTGCCGCGTCGAGGAACCGGCGCTCTCCGCCGATCGCGGCGACCATGCCGTCGCCTGCCATTTCTGGCGCGAGATCGACGGCATCGCACCGGCGCGCGGCGCTCCCAGCCTTCCCTATCAACAGCGGCTCGACCTCTTCGTGCGAGGCCGGGCCGCGCAGGACGCCGCCCTGGGCGCCAATCAGGGGTGATTGCACAGCAGAACAAAGGAGGCATCGTCATGACGACAGCAACAAGGCTGAAACTTCTCTCCATCGGCGCGGCATTCGCCGTCGGTCTCGCCGCGGCGCCGATTTCGGCGCAGAACCTGCGGATCGGCCTGCAGGAGGACCCCGATCTGCTCGACCCGGATACCGGGCGCACCTTTGTTGGCCGCATCGTCTTCGCGGCGATGTGCGACAAGCTGATCGACATCGACCCGGAACTGTCCTTCGTGCCGCAGCTGGCGACCTCCTGGAGCTGGTCGGACGACGCGCTGGCGCTGACCATGAGCCTGCGTCAGGGCGTGCGCTTCCAGGACGGCGAGCCGTTCAACGCCGAGGCGGTGAAATTCAACATCGAGCGCTCGCAGACCCTGCCGGGCTCGCGCCGGAAATCGGAACTGGCGACGGTCAGCGGCGTCGATGTGGTCGACGAGCACACCGTGCGCATCAATGTCTCGGCGCCGTTCTCGCCTTTGCTGGCGGCACTGGCCGACCGCGCCGGGATGATGGTGTCGCCGAAGGCGGCGGCGGCGCTGGGCGAGGATCTGGCGACGGCGCCGGTCTGCGCCGGCCCGTTCGCTTTCACCGAGCGCGTCCAGCAGGAACGCATCGTGTTGGAGAAATTCGACGGCTATTGGAACGCCGACGCAATCGGCATCGAGCGGGTCGAGTACCGCATCATTCCCGATACGACGGTCCGGCTTGCCAACCTGCAGTCGGGCGATCTGGACATGATCGAGCGGCTGGCGACCAGCGACATCGCCGCCGTCGAGGCCGATCCGCGGCTTTCGCTGGAGCAGGCGACCGGGCTCGGCTATCAGGGGTTGACGGTCAACCTCAACAACGGGCCGCGGGCCGACAATCCGCTCGGCAACGACCCGCGGGTCCGCGAGGCATTGGAACTCGCCATCGACCGCAACGTCATCAACCAGGTCGTCTTCGACGGCCGGTTCCTGCCGGGCAATCAGCCGGTGCCGCCGACCAATCCTTTCTACATCGGCACCTGGCCGACCCCCGAGCGCGACGTGGAACGGGCCAAGGCGCTGCTGGCCGAGGCCGGGGTGTCGAAGCCGACCTTCGAACTGATGGTCACCAACAACCCGATCGGGCTGCAGGTCGGCCAGGTTGTCCAGGCGATGGCGTCCGAGGCGGGGTTCAACCTTGAACTCAAGGCGACGGAATTCGCGACAGCGCTGCAGCGCCAGAGCGCCGGCGATTTTGAACTGTTCCTCATCGGCTGGAGCGGCCGGGTCGACCCCGACGGCAATATCCACATATTCGTGGAGACCGACGGTGCCCTGAACGACGGCAAGTACAGCAACCCGGAAGCCGACGCCGCGGTCAACGCCGCGCGTCAGAGCAGCGTCTACCAGGAACGCCACGCCCTCTATGAGAAGGCGGCACAGCACTACTTGGCGGATCGCCCGCGGATCTACCTCTACCATGTCAAGTGGTTCTGGGCGGTGTCGGACGATGTCGACGGTTTTGTGCCGTTTCCGGACGGAATGATCCGCCTGCAGGGCGTCAAGCTCGGCAGCTAGACCAAGATGACATGAGGTCCACCCGACCTCATGTCTGAATCTTGGTCTACCCTGTCAAATTAGAGTGGGATTCAGAAATGAAGTCGAATCGACTTCATTTCATCCCGCTCTAGCGATGGATCAGGCCGCCGCGAGCTTCTTTGGCTTGGACGTGCCGATCTTGATCGTCCGCGGCTTCAGCTCCTCGGGCACCTCGCGCTCCAGTTCGATGGTCAGCAGGCCGTTTCCCAGCGAGGCGCCGGTGACCTTGATGTGCTCGGCGAGCTGGAAACGCCGTTCGAAGTTGCGCCGGGCGATACCAC
>JABDIP010000266.1 GCA_013003675.1 Inquilinus sp. | reverse complement strand
CCGGCTCGGACTTCGTCGAGATGTGCGTCGGCGTCGGCGCCAGCCGCGTGCGCGATATGTTTGAGCAGGGCAAGAAGAATGCGCCCTGCATCATCTTCATCGACGAGATCGACGCGGTCGGCCGCCATCGCGGCGCCGGGCTGGGCGGCGGCAATGACGAGCGCGAGCAGACCCTGAACCAGTTGCTGGTCGAGATGGACGGCTTCGAGGCCAATGAGGGCGTGATCCTGATCGCCGCCACCAACCGGCCGGACGTGCTCGACCCGGCGTTGCTGCGCCCCGGCCGCTTCGACCGCCAGGTGGTGGTGCCGAACCCGGACGTCGTCGGCCGCGAGAAGATCCTCAAGGTGCATATGCGCAAGGTGCCGCTGGCGCCGGACGTCAACGCCCGGACCATCGCTCGCGGCACGCCTGGCTTCTCCGGCGCCGACCTTGCCAATCTGGTGAACGAGGCGGCGTTGCTGGCGGCCCGCCACGGCAAGCGTGTGGTCGGCCAGGCCGAGTTCGAGGCGGCCAAGGACAAGGTGATGATGGGCGCCGAACGCCGCTCCATGGTCATGTCCGACGACGAGAAGAAGCTGACCGCCTATCACGAGGCGGGGCACGCCGTCATCGCCATGCACGAGCCGGCCTCCGATCCGATCCACAAGGCGACCATCATCCCGCGCGGCCGCGCGCTGGGCATGGTCGTGCGCCTGCCGGAAGGCGACCGGCTGTCGATGCCGCGCAACAAGATGGAGGCCGATCTGTCGGTGGCCATGGGCGGCCGCATCGCCGAGGAGCTGATCTTCGGCTATGACCGGGTGACCTCGGGCGCCTCCGGCGACATCCAGATGGCGACCAACATGGCGAAGAAGATGGTCACCGAATGGGGCATGAGCGAAAAGCTCGGCATGCTGCAATACGGCGCGCCGGAGCAGGAGGTCTTCCTCGGCCACTCGGTGACGCAGCACAAGAGCATGTCGGACGCGACGGCGGCGTTGGTGGACGAGGAGATCCGGCGGATCGTCGACGAGGCCTATGCGCGGGCCAAGAAGCTCCTGACCGACAATCTGGACGAGCTACACGCGGTGGCCAACGGGCTGCTGGAGTACGAATCGCTGAACGGCGACGAGATCAAGGCGCTGCTGCGCGGTGAGAAGATCGTCCGTGAGGAGCCGCAGGAGCCGCCCCCGCCGGCGCCGAAGAAGCCGGCCGGCAAGCGCGCCTCGGTGCCGACCGGCGGCGGCGGCATCGGCCCCGAGCCACAGCCGGGTACCTGACCGCGCTACGCGATGGCTGCGACCCATGACTGACGCCACGGACGGCCCCGGATCATTCCGGGGCCTTTCCGTTTCCGCCGAGGGCGCGGCGCTCTACCTTCGCCCGCTCGACCCGTTCCACGACCCGGCCGGCCGCGTCGGCCTGCCGCTGGCGGGCGGGCCGCTGCGTTTCGCCCGGGTCGAGGCGATCCTGCGCGGCCGGGACGGTGTCGCCCGCGCCTCGGGCACCCTGGCGGAAGCCGAGGCCTGGGGCGCGGCCGAGGGCGTCGCCGCCGGGCTTGCCGACCGTCTCGCCCGCCTGACCGCCCCGCGCCCGGTCCCCGGCCCGGCCGACGCCGCGCTGCCGCGGCTGATGGGCGTCGTCAACGTCACCCCCGACAGCTTCTCCGACGGCGGCGATTTCGCCGACCCCGGCCGTGCCATCGAACACGGCCTGGCACTCCTGGAGGAGGGCGCCGACATCCTCGACATCGGCGGCGAATCGACACGCCCCGGCGCCGAGCCGGTGAGCCCGGACGAGGAGGCGGCCCGCGTGCTGCCGGTGATCGAGGCGCTGGCCCGCGCCGGCGCCACGATCTCCATCGACACCCGCCACGCCGTCACCTTGCGCGCCGCCCTCGACGCCGGGGCCACCATCCTCAACGACGTGACCGCGCTGACCGGCGACCCGGACAGCCTCGCCACCGCCGCCGCCAGCGGCGCCCCGGTCGTGCTCATGCACATGCAGGGGCAGCCGCGCACCATGCAGGCCGACCCGCGCTACGACGACGCCCCGCTCGATGTCTACGACTTCCTGGCGGCCCGCGTGGCGGCGTGCGAGGCGGCCGGCCTCCCCCGCGAGCGCCTGACGATCGACCCCGGCATCGGCTTCGGCAAGACCGCCGCCCACAACGCGCGGATCCTCCGCCACACCGCGCTCCTGCACGGCCTGGGCTGCCCGGTCCTGATCGGCGTCTCCCGCAAACGCTTCATCGCCGCCCTGAGCCGCGACGAACCCCCGAAGCAGCGGCTGGGCGGCTCGCTCGCCGCCGCGCTGGCGGCGGTGGCGCAGGGCGCCCAGATCCTCCGCGTCCACGACGTGGCGCAGACCCGTCAGGCGCTGGCGGTGTGGCGGCAATGCGCGCCATACCGGCCCGAAAATGTCGCAATTCCTCCCTAGGCTCCGATGATCGGCGGTTGCCGCGCCGTCGCCCGTCCACCTATCGCAGACGCGCCCCCATGACCCGCACCCTCTTCGGTACCGACGGCATCCGCGGCACCGCCAATACCGAGCCGATGACCGCCGAGACGGCGCTGAAGGTGGCGATGGCCACGGCGGCGCAGTTCCGCAACGGCGACCACCGTCACCAGGTGGTGATCGGCAAGGACACCAGGCTGTCCGGCTATATGATCGAGCCGGCGCTGACCAGCGGCTTCGTCTCCATGGGCATGGACGTCATGCTGGTCGGGCCGATGCCGACGCCGGCGGTCGCCATGCTGACCCGCTCGCTGCGCGCCGATGTCGGCGTGATGATCTCGGCCTCGCACAACCCCTTTCAGGACAACGGCATCAAGCTGTTCGGGCCGGACGGCTACAAGCTGTCCGACGCGGTCGAAATGGCGATCGAGGCGCGCATCGAGGCCAACGGCTTCGGCCCCGATCTGGCGGCGCCGGGCAAGCTCGGCCGCGCCCGCCGGCTGGAGGATGCCGCCGGCCGCTATATCGAATACGCCAAGAACACCTTTCCCCGCCATTTCCGGCTCGACGGGCTGAAGATCGTCGTCGATTGCGCCAACGGCGCCGCCTACAAGGTCGCGCCACAGGTGCTATGGGAGCTGGGGGCGGAGGTGGTGCCGATCGGCGTCGAGCCGGACGGCTTCAACATCAACGACAAATGCGGCGCCACCGCCACCGAGCGCATGCAGGAGATGGTGGTGGCCCACGGCGCCGATCTGGGCATCGCGCTCGATGGCGATGCCGACCGGCTGATCCTCGCCGACGAGCACGGGCAGCGGGTCGACGGCGACCAGGTGATGGCGCTGATCGCCGGCAGTTGGGCCGATGCCGGCCGGCTCGCCGGCGGCGGCGTCGTCTCCACGGTGATGTCCAATCTGGGGCTGGAGCGCCATCTCGAGGGGCGCGGCCTCGCCCTGCACCGCACCCAGGTCGGCGACCGCTATGTGGTCGAGGCGATGCGGGCCGGCGGCTTCAACATCGGCGGCGAGCAATCCGGCCACATGGTGCTCAGCGACTACGGCACCACCGGCGACGGGCTGATCGCGGCGCTGCAGGTGCTGGCGGTGATCCAGGAGACCGGCCGGCCGGGCAGCGAGGTCTGCCGGGTCTTCCACACCGTGCCGCAGCGCCTGCGCAACGTGCGCTATGGCGCCGCGCCGGGCGGCCCGACGCCGCTCGACGATCCGGACGTCAAGGCCGCCATCGCCGAGGGCGAGAAGCGCCTGGCCAAGAAGGGCCGGCTGCTGATCCGCAAATCCGGCACCGAGCCGTTGATCCGCGTCATGGGCGAAGGCGACGACGCCGCCCTGGTCGACGCGGTGGTCGGCCACATCGTCGAGGCGGTGGAGCAGGTGTCGAAGGTGGCGGCGGGTTAGCGGTTGGCTATTGGCTATTGGCTATTAGCTGTTAGCCATTGGCTACTAGCCAAAAGCCAAAAGCCAAAAGCCAAAAGCCAACAGCCAACAGCCAACAGCCAACGGCTTCCTTCCCGATTGAACCCCGGCAATGGTTTCGTTGACCGGCCGGCCGGGCGGATCGATAACCGGAGGGCCAGCCCCCGTCCGGAGACCGCGCCATGCAACTGCCGCTCAATCAGGTCGATGCCTTCGCCGACGCGGTCTTCGGCGGCAACCCGGCGGCGGTCTGCCCGCTCGAGGAATGGCTGCCGGCCCCGCTGATGCAGGCGATCGCGGCGGAGAACAATTTGTCGGAAACGGCGTTCTTCGTGCCCCGGGGCGATGGCTACGCGTTGCGCTGGTTCACCCCGGCGGCGGAGGTCGATCTGTGCGGCCACGCCACTTTGGCGACGGCGCATGTGATCCTCTCCCGGT
>JABDIP010000217.1 GCA_013003675.1 Inquilinus sp. | reverse complement strand
GGACGGGACCGCGGCGACCGCCGCGATCGACACCGACGCGCTCTACTTCCTGCCGCTCGGCGGCTCGGAGGAGATCGGCATGAACCTCTACCTCTACGGGGCGGAGGGGAAATGGCTGATGGTCGATCTCGGCATCACGTTCAGCGACGAGTCGACCCCCGGCATCGACGTGATCATGCCCGACATCGCCTTCATCGAGCAGGCCGGTCGCGATCTGTTGGGGCTGGTGCTGACCCATGCCCATGAGGACCATTTCGGCGCCGTGCAGTACCTCTGGCCCCGGCTGCGCTGTCCGGTCTATGCCACGCCGTTCACCGCCGCGCTGCTGCGCCTGAAGCTGCAGGAGACCGACTTCGCGGCGGAGGTGAAGATCGTCGAGGTGCCGCTGTCCGGTTCGTTCAAGACCGGTCCCTTCGACGTCGAACTCGTCACCGTCACCCATTCGATCCCCGAGCCGAACGCCCTGGTCATCCGCACCCGGCACGGCGCGGTCGTCCATTCCGGCGATTGGAAACTGGACCCGGAACCGGTGCTCGGCAAAGCGGCGGATTCCGATCGGTTTCGCGAGATCGGCGAGGCCGGCGTCCTGGCGCTGATCGGCGACAGCACCAACGCGATGGTGTCCGGTAGCACCGGGTCGGAAAGCGAGGTCAGGGCCGCCCTCGAACCGCTGATCGCCGGCTGCAGCCAGCGTGTCGCGCTGGCCTGCTTCGCCAGCAACGTCGCGCGGCTGCAAAGCATATCCGAGGCGGCCTACGCCTGCGGCCGTCATTGCGCGCTGGTCGGGCGGTCGCTGTGGCGCATGCATCAGGCGGCGACCGAGACCGGCTATCTGAAACCGCCGGAGCCCTTCGTCACCGAGCACGATGTCGGCTTTCTGCCGCGCGACAAGGTGGTGATGGTGGTGACCGGCAGCCAGGGCGAGCCGCGTGCCGCGCTGACCCGCATCGCCCAGGGCGAGCATGCCAATGTGACGTTGGAGGAGGGCGACACCGTGCTGTTTTCCTCGCGCGACATCCCCGGCAACGAAAAGGCCATCGGCCGGGTGCGGAACCTGCTGGTCTCCCAGGGCGTCCGGGTGATCACCCCCGACGATGCGCCGGGCGAAGGCCCGATTCACGTCTCCGGCCACCCGGCGCGCGACGAGTTGGTTTCCATGTATCAATGGCTGCAGCCGCAGACGGCGATCCCCGTCCATGGCGAAACCCAGCATTTGCGCGCCCATGCGGAGCTGGCCCGATCGTGCCAGGTGCCGCAGACGCTGATCCCGGAGGATGGCGCGCTGATCCGCCTCGCCCCCGGGCGGCCGGCGATCGTCGATCGGGTCGCCCATGGCCGCATGGCGCTGGACGGCACCCGGCTGATCCGGGTCGAGGACAGCGAGACGATCCGTGAGCGCCATCGCATGGCGTTCAACGGCGTGGCGATCGTCACCGTCGTGCTCAATCGCCAGGGAAGGGTAGCCGACGCGCCGCAGATCGCCATGATGGGCGTCGACGAGGGCGAGGCGCTGGCCGATCTGGAGGCCGATCTGGAGGACATCCTGCGCGACGCGGTCGGCCAACTGCCCACCGCCCGCCGCCGCGACGACGAGACGGTGCGTGAGACCGCCCGGATCGCGGTGCGCCGGGCGATCCGTCATCGTCTGGGCAAGAAGCCGATGACCCAGATCCATCTTGTGCGTCAGACCGGCCGCGGCGGCGGGGATCAGTCGTGATCGGCCGGCTGAACCACGTGGCGATCGCCGTGCCCGATCTGGCGGCGGCGGTGGCAGTCTACCGCGACGGGCTGGGGGCGGCCGTGTCGGCGCCGGTGGGCCAGCCGGAGCACGGCGTCACCACGGTCTTCGTCGAACTGCCGAACACCAAGATCGAACTGCTCCTGCCGCTGGGCCAGGACTCGCCGATCGCCAAATTCCTCGAGCGCAACCCGGCGGGCGGGGTCCACCACGTCTGCTACGAGGTCGAGGATATCCTGGCCGCCCGCGACCGGTTGGCCGGTGCGGGCTATCGCGTTCTCGGCGACGGCACGCCGAAGATCGGCGCGCACGGCAAGCCGGTCCTGTTCCTGCACCCGAAGGATTTCTGCGGCACGCTCGTGGAACTGGAAGAGGCCTAGTCGTCGATGGGCATCGTTACCGGCCTCGTGGTTTTCTTCGTCTCCTGGTTCATCGTGCTGTTCGCGGTCCTGCCCTGGGGCGTGCGGCCGGCGGAGCGGGCCGAACCGGGACAGGCGGACGGGGCGCCGGACAATCCGCGCCTCGGGCTGAAGTTCGCCGTCACCACGGCGATCGCCGCCTTCGTCTGGCTGGTCATCTTCGGGATAGTCGAGTCGGAGATATTCTCGTTTCGCGAGTTCGCCCGCGGCCGATAGCGCGGCTGCGATAGTTGTGTCCCTACGTCAAGCCGAAACGACTCGGGCCAAGGAGAGTCGCTTTTGGCGGGAAATCCCTATTGTAGGAGTGGTCTTTCGCGAATGATATATTCAATATCTGTGGCCGATCCGCAAGAAAATGCACAAAAAATGGGCGAGATGCCGATTTAGCTTGCCTCCAAGCAACACCTGTCCAAAATCCTGGCCACCCGAGGGGCAACCCTTGGCATCGCCTGGTGGCGATTCCTCCCTAAACTTGGGCCGCGCCGGTAACGGCGCGGTCTTTTTCGTTGCCCGAAGAACTTACGAACGCCGGTGCAAGTAGTCACCCGGATTTGTTGTTGCCGGGCGACGGAAAGGGGCCCGGACGGCAGAGCCGCCGGGGCCCCATCTCCAGACCGGTCGCTATTTCGGCACCGAGCCCTGGACGCCCTCGACGTACCAATCCATCGACAGCAGATCGCCGTCGGGAACGATATCGCCGGCCGGCACGACCACTTCGCCGGCCTGGTTGCGCACCGGGCCGCGGAACGGGTGCAGTTCGCCGGACATGATGGCCGCCTTGGCAGCCTCCGCCTCGGCGACCACATCGGCGGGGATCGCGGCGTTCCAGTCGGACAGGCGCAGCATGTCGTCGGCCAGGCCGCCCCAGGTGTCCTGCGACGTCCAGGAGCCGTCTATCGCCGCCTTGGTGTGATCGATGTAGTAGGCGTCCCAGATGTCGACGATCGCCGTCAGATGGGCGTCGGGGCCGAAACGGGCCATGTCGGAGGCCTGGCCGACCGCCCACACACCGCGCTCCTGCGCGGCCTGGACCGGGGCCGGGCTGTCGGTGTGCTGCAGGATGATGTCGGCGCCCTGGTCGATCAGCGCCTTGGCGGCGTCGGCCTCGCGGCCCGGATCGTACCAGGAGTTGACCCAGACGACGCGGACCTCCGCCTCGGGGTTCACGCTACGCAGGGCGAGGGTGAACGAGTTGATGCCGCGGATCACCTCCGGGATCGGGTGCGAGCCGATATAGCCGATGACGTTCGACTTCGTCATGCGGCCGGCGACCAGCCCGACCACGTAACGCCCTTCATAGAACCGGGCGGCATAGGTGCTGACGTTCGGCGCCCGCTGATAGCCGGTGGCGTGTTCGAAGCGGACGTTGGGGAAGCTGCGTGCGACCCGCACGGTCGGGTTCATGTAGCCGAACGAGGTGGTGAAGATCAACTCATGGCCGGAGGCGGCAAGCTGGCGGATGACACGGTCGGCATCGGCGCCTTCCGGCACGCTCTCGACATAGGTAGTTTCGACCTGGTCGCCCAGCGCCGCTTCCAGCGCCAGCCGGCCCTGGTCGTGCTGATAGGTCCAGCCATGGTCGCCGACCGGGCCGACATAGACGAAGCCGACCTTCAGCGGCTCGGCGAGCGCGGCGGACGCCAACAAGGCGATGCCGGCGCCGAGGCCGAGCAGACGGGCGGCGCGGCCCGCCAAGCTGTTACTCTGCATCGATAACCTCCAGTTGTCTGTTGTTCTATTTGGGAAACGGACGTGCATTCTCCGCCCATCAGCCCGCCGGATGGAAGACTTTTCCGAGACAGGCGGGTGCATTCAGCCGGATCCGGGTGACATCGCGCGAGATCAGCACCAAAACCGCGATGGTGGCCAGATAGGGCAGCATCGCCAGGATCTGCGACGGCACCTGGAATGCCGCCATGTTCTGCGCGTGAAACTGCAGGATGGTGACGCCGCCGAACAGATAGGCGCCGAGCAGCACCCGGCCCGGTTTCCAGGTCGAAAACACCACCAGGGCGAGGGCGATCCAGCCGCGGCCCGCCGTCATGTTCTCGATCCACAGCGGCGTGTAGGCCAGCGACAGATAAGCGCCGGCCAGCCCCGACAGGGCGCCGCCGAAGACGACGGCGGCATAGCGGATGGCGATGACCGAATAGCCGATGGCGTGCGCCGCGTCGTGGCTCTCGCCGACCGCGCGCAGGACCAGGCCCGGCCGCGTGCGGCCGAGGAACCAGGCGATGGCGAAGACCAGCGCGACCGACAGATAGACCAGCGCGTCGTGGCCGAACAGCAGCGGTCCGAGGACCGGCAGGTCGGAGAGCACGGGCAGGTCGAGGCGCGGCAGCCGGTCGAGCGGCGTGCCGACATAGCCGCGCCCGATCAGCGAACTGAGGCCGATGCCGAAGATGGTCAGGGCGAGGCCGGTCGCCACCTGGTTGGCGAGCAAGCTGAGCGTCAGCACGGCGAACAGCAGCGCCAGGCCGGCCCCCGCCAGCACCGCGGCCAGGATGCCCAGCGTCGCGCTGCCGGTGGTGACCGCCGTGGCGAAGCCGCTGATCGCGCCGACCAGCATCATGCCCTCGACGCCGAGATTGAGCACCCCTGCCTTCTCGGTGATCAGTTCGCCAAGCGCGGCGAAGAGCAGGGGCGTCGCCGCGGCGATGGTCGAGACGAGCACCGCGACGGTGAGGTCGAGCATCTCCATCAGGCGCCGGCCTCTGCGGACTTGGCCACGGCGGCGGCCGGCACCGGGCGCCCGAGGCGCAGGCGGAATCGGATCAGCACGTCGCAGGCGAGCAGGAAGAATAGCAGCATGCCCTGGAAGACGCCGGTCGCCGCCAGCGGCAGCCCGATGATGATCTGCGCCGATTCCGCCCCGAGATAGGACAGCGCCATCAGCGTGCCGGCGGCGAGGATGCCGAGCGGATGCAGGCGGCCGAGAAAGGCGACGATGATCGCGGTGAAGCCATAGCCGGGCGAGATCGACGGCACCAGCTGGCCGATCGGCCCGGCGACCTCCGACAACCCGGCGATGCCGGCCAGCCCGCCGCCCGTCAGCAGGGTGAACCAGATGATCCGGTTGCGGTTGAAGCCGGCATAGGCGGCGGCGGCGCTGGTCAGGCCGATCACCTTGATCTGGAAGCCGATCAGGGTGCGGGCGATGAGCAGCCAGCCGCCGGCCACGGCGAAGAGGGCGAAGCCGAAGCCGAGATGCAGCCGCGTGCCGGGCACCAGCAGCGGCATCGTCGCGTCATAGCAGAACATCCGCGACTGCGGGAAGTTGAAGCCGTCGGGGTAGCGCCACGGCCCGTAGCCGAGGAAGGCCAGAAGCTGCGTCGCGACATAGGTCAGCATCAGGCTGGTGAGGATCTCGTTGGCGTTGAAATGGGTCTTCAGAAAAGCCGGGATCGCCGCCCACAGCGCACCGCCGACCGCGCCGGCGAGGATCATCGCCGGCAACAGCCAGGGCCCCTCCTGGCCATAGAACCAAAGCGCGAGACCGCCGCCGAAGATGGCGCCGAGCGTCAACTGCCCCTCGGCGCCGATGTTCCAGACATTGGCGCGGAAGCCGAACGACAGGCCGATCGCGATCAGCACCAGCGGCGTCGCCTTCACGCCGAGTTCGGTCAGGCCGTAGAGGCTGGTCAGCGGCTCGACGAAGATGGCATGCAGGGTGCGGAACGGGTCGAAGCCGAGGGCGGCGAACAGGACGCCGCCGGCGATCACCGTCAGCCCGACCGCCAGCACCGGTGTCAGATACACCCAGGCGACGGACGCCTCGCCACGCGGTTCAAGCCGGATCGGCATGGGTCCTCCCGGATTGGTCCGCCGCCTCGTCCGGCGGCTGGTCGAACAGGCCGCCCATCAGCAGGCCGATCCGCTCGACATCGGTATCGTGGGTCGCCAGGGGCTCGGACAGGCGGCCGTGGAACAGCACGGCGATCCGGTCGCAGATGGCGAACAGTTCGTCGAGGTCCTGGCTGACGATCAGCACGCCGACGCCCTGCTCGGCGAGGTCGATCAGGGCCTGATGGATGGCGGCGGCGGCCCCGGCATCGACGCCCCAGGTCGGGGCGGCGGCGATCAGCAGCTTCGGCTGCTGGAGGATCTCGCGGCCGATGATGAATTTCTGCAGATTGCCGCCGGACAGGCTTCGCGCCTCGGCGTGGTGGCCGGTGGCGACGACGCGGAACGTGTCGATGATGGTTTCCGCCGCGTGGCGCACGAGGTCGAGTCGGATCAGGCCGCGTTTGACCAGCCCCTGGCCGCCATGGCCGCTGAGCAGGGCGTTGTCGGCCAGCGACATCTCGGGCACCGAGCCGTGCCCCATGCGCTCCTCGGGGACGAAGGCGAGGCCGGCGTTGCGCCGCCGGGACGGCCCCCAATGGCCGACCGGCTCGCCGCCGATGCGGACCGCTGCGTCGGTCGGCGACAGCCGCTCGCCGCTCATCGCCGCCAGCAGCTCCGCCTGGCCGTTGCCGGCGACCCCGGCGATGCCGAAGATCTCGCCGGCATGGACGGTGAACGAGACGTGGCGGATATCGGTGCCGAACGGGTCGTCGGAGGTGGTCGACAAGTGGTCGACGACGAGCAGCGGTTCGCCCGGCTTGCCTCCGGCGGCACGCTTCGGCTCCGCCAAGACGCCGCCGATCATCATCTCGGCCAGGGACCGGGCGGTCTCCTGGCGCGGGTCGCAGGCGCCGACCACCCGGCCGCCGCGCATCACCGTCGCCCGGTCGCACAGCGCGCGGATCTCGTCGAGCTTGTGGCTGATATAGAGGATCGTCACGCCCTCCGATGCCAGCCGGCGCAGGGTCTCGAAGAGCTTGTCCGCCTCCTGCGGTGTGAGCACGGAGGTCGGCTCGTCCATGATCAGCAGGCGCGGGTTCTGCAGCAGGCAGCGGACGATCTCGACCCGCTGGCGCTCGCCGACCGACAGGGTGTGCACCTCGCGCTGCGGATCGAGCGCCAGCCCGTAGCGCGCCGAAACCTCGCCGATCCGCGCCGACAGTAGGTCGAGCGGCTCCTTGTGGTCGATGCCGAGGGAGACGTTCTCGGCGACCGTCAGCGACTCGAACAGGGAAAAATGCTGGAAGACGAGGCCGACGCCCAAGCGCCGCGCCTCCGCCGGGCTGCCGATGGAGACCGGCTGGCCTTCCCACAGCACTTCGCCGGCATCGGCGCGCAGCACGCCATAGACGATCTTGACCAGGGTGGATTTGCCGGCGCCGTTCTCGCCCAGCAGCGCGTGGATCTCGCCGGGCCGGAGCGCCAGGTCGACGGATTCGTTGGCCAGGCAGCCCGGGAACGCCTTGGTGATCCCGCGCAACTCCAACCGTGGCGGGCCGTTACCGCTCGCTGTGGACTGAGATGCCATCCGGTCGCGATTTTCTTTTTATCTGCCTCTCGGACGCCCGGCCCGGGCGGCTATGCACCACGATCGGGATCCTGACCTGTTCTCCGACGATTATAGGCACCGGGCGGGGCGCTGCGGCAAGCGGGAAGGCGGGACACGTCAATCGAAGCCATCGGCTCCGCCTCAAGCGACCCGGCGTTAACGGAGCGTCGGATACCATTCGCTGACGCCGCCCTCGTTGGTCTTGTCTGGCGACGGAGACACCGCATCCGCGGGTTCGCACACCGGCCAAAGGTCCGATGCCGTCATCGGACCTCTGCCTTTTCGCCCGTGCCATGAATTCGCGGTAGACTTGCCGAACGAGAGAATACCCAAGATCGGCCGCTCATGAACCTACCGCGACGCGCGACTTGGCGCGAGTTGTCCCTGGCACGGCAATTCGCCCTGATGGGCAGTGCCGTGCTGCTGGCCGGCATGCTGGCGATCGGCATCTGGGTGACCCGGCAGATCGAGGAAGGGGTGACGCGCAATACCGCCATCGCCACCGCCCTCTACATGGAGAGCTTCCTCGCGCCGCTGTCGCAGAACCTGGCCTTGTCCGACACGTTGTCGCCGGGCGCCCGGCGCGCCATCGACGAGGTGTTGGGCACCAGCGCTTTCGGCGAGCGGCTCGCCTCCTTCAAGATCTGGAAGCCCGGCGGGCTGGTCGTCTACAGCTCCGACCCCGCCATCGTCGGCACCCGTTTCGAGCCGACCG
>JABDIP010000204.1 GCA_013003675.1 Inquilinus sp. | reverse complement strand
GCTCCTACAGGCGTTGTCAGACGCATCGGCACGAGGAACATGTGATTGTCCAGCAATTGGGCGTTGGTCGTTCGAGTGCCGACCGATTGCGCCGCGATGCGGAACGATGACAGGGCGCCGGCGGCGAGAAACACTGAATCGTACGGGCCCAAGAGCTCCTCAGGCGCCCCGGGCCAACCCACCGCGAGATGCAGGTCGTCGCCCGGGATGACCCGACGGACGAATGCGCCTGGTCGATGCCGGAAGCCGTCATGGGCTGCCAGGGCTGTCAGCTGCGGGGCGGCATTCCAGATCGCGCCTGTCGGACAACCGCGATGGCAGGCCCCGCAGCGGATGCAGGCCCGGTCCGACGCATCGGGAGGGACGACGGCCAGTCTCGACCGACCACACGCGAGGCCTTGTTCCGCCAAAGGCCGGGCATGGCGCCGCCAGCGTTCGAGCAGGGCTTCGACTGCCGAGCCCTCGTCATGTGCCGGCAGGCTGGTCGGGCAAGTCGGTTCGCCGTGCAGCGGATAGGCGGCGGCGAGGCCGTCAGCCTCGGCGTTGACCCCCATCATGACACCGGCTCTACGGTACCAGGGCGCCATGTCGCCTTCTCCTACCGGCCACTCCCGGTAGTCGACCGATCGAAACGGGTAACAGGCCGCTCCCCAGACATTGGCAAGTCCGCCAATGGCCAGCGACCTTGGAAGCCAGCCGCCGGCTAGAGGGATCGCGCCGTCAGTGCCGGCGAAGGCGAAGTCGGAGCCGTGGATCGGCTTGCGCAGCATCCCAGCCGGCAGCTTCCGGAAGGCCAGATCGAGCGCGGTCGCCACTCGGCTGGTTGGCCCTTGGCGAGGGGCCTCCGCCGGCATCGTTTCGTCGGGTGAGCGTGCCTTGTATCCGCCGTCGAGCAGGTCGACGGCGATGCCATGGTCTGCCAATGCTGTGGCCGCCGCCACGCCGGTCGGACCAGAGCCGACGACTGCTACTCTCATCGGTGAGGATATCCGAAGTAGTCGCGGATCGAGGCGATATTTCGCTGAATCTCGGTTTCGGAGTAGCGCGGATAGGTCGGCAGCAGGACGACCTGAGAGGCGGTCAGCTCGGCGTTCGGGCAGTCCCGCTGCCAATCGGCGAAGCATTCCAGGCTGGCGCAGTTGCGCAGGTGCTGGACGGCCGTGTCGCGGCCGCTTCGGATCATGTGCTTGAGCAGCCGGTCACGATCGGCGGTCTGGATCGGATAGTAGGTGTAGATATGGCTGCCATCGGTCCTGAGCGGCGGCAACAGTATCTCCGTAATGTCCCGCAGGCCTTCGTCGTATAGGGCCGCTGCCCGGATTCGCTTGGCGGCATCCGTCGCCACCCGGGGCAGTTGCGATCGAACGATCGTCGCCTGGATCGGCCGCATGCGGCAGAGATAGGAATCAGGCACCCGCGTCTTCAGCCGCGGGTCGCTCTCGATCGTAACCTGGCGGTTCAGGGCGCCGACGTCGTGCAGATAGGCGAAGCGGAACAGCCAATAGGTGAACGACCGGAACACCGGCGGAAAGGTCGCGAGGTCGGTGGCTATGCCCGTTGCCACCTTATGCAGGAGCAGGCCGAGCGCCTGGTAAGACAGATCGCGCATCCAGTCGCGCACCGTTTCCGCGACCTCGGTGTGCGGGGTCACCAGCATGCCGCCGTAGAAGCTGGTGATGTTCTTGTACATTCCAAAGCTGAACACGCCGGCATCGCCAAATGTTCCGGCATAGCGACTGTCGGTGCCCTGGCGGCTTCCGAAGGCCTGGGCGGCATCCTCGATCAGTTTGACGCCGCGGCGTCGGCACAGTTCGACGATCGGTGCCATGTCGCACAACAGCCCATGCAAGTGGGTTATCAGCACGGCGTCGGTATCGTCGTCGATCAGCGCCTCGATGCCGGCCGGATCGATATTGCAGGTACGCCGGTCGATATCGGCAAAGACCGGCACCGCACCGGCACAGACGACCATGTTGACCACGTCGCTGAGCGTGTAGGGCGACAGAACGATCTTCTTGCCAGGTCGCACGAGCGCCTTCACCGCGAAATAGATGCCGACCCGGTTCTGTGGCATCGGCACGCAATTGGCGCCGCCGAATTGGTCGGCAACCTGTGCCTCAAGGCGATCGAAGGCGTCGGCGCCAGCGAATCCGAACAGGCCGAAACCGATCCACGGATAGTCGCGGGTCCTGGTATAGATCCGATAGCGTGGGAGGGGCGGGGAGATCATGATGGCAACCGAAATCCCGGTAATCGCCGATTTGGTGTGCCGGCAGTGTCGGCGGCAACGGTAAAGGGACCGCTAACCTGCGGACTGCCGTCAATCTTCACTTAGTCCTTTTGTGTTAACCGTGGCGGCTGGGCGACCGTGCGTGCGCCACGCTCGGGCCCTGGCGTGATCGTCGGATCGCGGATTCTGTTCTTAGGGCGCGGCGGAAACCTGATGACATCGACGCAGCGCCACACGGAAGCGGACTATCGCGACTCGCCACTCTACGGCTTCGCTGTCCGCAGCAAGCTGTATCGTCCTTTCACGATCTTTCGCGGCCTGTATCGGACTTACGTCGCTCGCTCCGATGCCGCGTACGAACCGGCCAGTTGGTGGGATCGCTACTACACCGGGCAGCCGATCGAAGATGCCACGACACTCAATCCGGGCAAGGAACTCTATCCGAGCCTCTATCACTACAACTCGATCGAGAACCTGATTCTGAGCTACCTATTCAATACCGGTGCCGCGGTCGATGGCGCCCATGTGCTTGACGTCGGCAGCGGTGCCGGTCATTGGCTCGGGTTCTACGCCGGCTTGGGGGCGGCGAGCGTCACCGGGGTCGAGTTGTCCCACCCGGCGGCAGAGGCGCTGAGCGAACGCTTCGCCGACAACACGCGGATCAACGTGATCCAGGGCAACGTGGCCGAGCGGGAATTCGACCGCCATTTCGATCTGGTCAACGCGATCGGCGTCATGTTCCACATCGTCGACGACGAGGCCTTTGATCGCACCGTTACCGCCCTGGTCGCGGCGACGGCTCCAGGCGGTCTGCTCGTGTTCGGCGGTCATTTCGGCATTTTCGACAACGTGAACGTCCAATACGACCGTGAGGGGCGGGTCAACAAGCGTCTGCGGAGCCGGCGGCATTGGCGGCGCCTGTTGACGGGCTGCCGGCACGTGGACTTCGTGCGCAACGACGCATACCGGCATATCGATGCCACCCTGCCGGAGAATAATCTTCTCATCGCCCGCCGCTGAGTCGGTACGGCGGCGTTCGGCGGGCCCCAGCCACCAGGTCGGCGTGGAAATGGTCAGCACGACATTCGAGGCCGGCGAATTCTGGCGCTCCGTCCTGGCCCGGGCGTTCGCCCTGCGCGAGCGTGCGATCGCTTTCGCCGGAGCGGAAATCGTTCTGTGGAAACATCCCCTTCACGGCAGGTGGGTCTCGACGCCCTATCGGGACCGGCTGGCGATACGCTGGTCGGGCGACGCCCCGGTGCTCGACCTCGACCTTCTGGCCCGCGCGATGCCGGGGCCGTTCCTGCTGAAGGATGTCGGTCCCTATCTCGGCATCGCGCCGGCGGCCGAGAATAGAGCACTCCGCCAGCAGCACACGAATGCCGATGTCCTGCTGGACGAGAACATCCGCGAGCGGCTTGATCGGTCGGCACGCAAGAACCTGCGGAAGGCTGGCGAGGAGTATGGGTTGGTCGTCGACACCGACCCGGTCGGCTGTTTCGAGGATTTCTGGAATTGTTATCTCGCGACCCGACGGCGCCTGGGCGTGGCGCCCTACGAGAAGCGGTTTTTCGGCCTGCTGTTCGACGGCCTGGGCGGCCCCGTCCGGCTCTTTCGCTGCCGTCGGGATGCCCACACCCTCGGCTACCTGCTCTGCTACGTCCACAGCGATGAGATGATCTCCGCTCACATTGCCTACGACTATGAGTCGCGGCGTATGCGCACTGCCGACTTCCTCTTTCTCAACGCCTTCTTCTGGGGTGCCGCCAACGGCTTCCGCACCTACCGGTTCGGTGGTGACTACAACAACCAGACCAGCCTCTTGGCGGCCAAGCGCAAGCTGGGGGCGGTGACGCGGCAGCAGTACGACTTCGAAGAGCCGGTGGCGGCGCTGGATGTCGATGATCCAAACGCTCTCGTCCGTCGCGCGCTCAGGCTGACGCCGATGCCCCTGTTTCGGCACGCCGGTCTGTTGACGCGGCTCTATTTCAGATAGGCCCGAAGGCGCGACGATGGGAGAGGTGTTCCGCAGATCGGTTCTGGCCATTCAGCGGCTGTTCAATCAGGTCGATCCGGCCTCCGCGGTGGTGGCCGAGGATCCGGTCGATGGCGGTGATGCCCCGATCTTCCTGATCGGTCCGCCGAGGACAGGTTCGACGATCGTCTATCAGGCGATGGTGCGCGGCCTTGACCTTGGCTACATCAGCAACCTGATGGCCCTGCTGCCTCGGTTCATGGTGCGGATGGACCGCGTCCACCGCCGGCTCGGCAGGCCGATGCCGGCATTGCATCCCGGCAAATATGGTTTCGTGCCCGGCCTGTGGGCGCCGTCGGAGGCCGGCAAGGTCGTCGACCGCTGGTTCGATCCCGACCGGACGGGAGAGGAACGCTCGGCGGTACGCCGGATGCTGGCCGCGCTGTCCGGCAATGGCGGTCGGCCGACCATCATCAAGAGCCCGTCGCTGGTTCTCAGGCTGCCGGGTATCCGCGAGATCCTCCCGCAGGCCCGGTTCGTCGTTCTCAGCCGGTCGCCCGCTTTCGTCGCCCAGTCGCTACTGCTCGGTCGCCGGGATCCGACGATAGCGACCGATCGTTGGAGTGGCGTCGAACCGGCCGATTTCAGTGCCCATGCCGATAGAGGCCTCGCCTATCAGGTCGTTCGTCAATGCGTCGAACTGACCAGGGCCATTGAGTCCAACCTGGGCGATCTGCCGGCGGACCGGATCGTCCGATTGCGCTATGAGGATTTCTGTGCTTCACCGCGCCGTGCAGTGCTGTCGGTCGCCGAGGCCTTCGGGCTGATGCCCTCACCGGCCCTGGGCGACCTTCCGGTTCGCTTCGAACCGCGCGACCGGCAACGGGTGGATCAGGCCACCTGGGCGGAGATCCAGCTGGCGTGTCGCGAATTGGGAGCCTGCCCGGCAACGGGCACGCCGGCCTGACTGCCCGGGCCCCCGGCCGGCAGTCGGGTCGAGATGGGACAATCAATCCTCGGTCGTCCTGGCGCCGAGGGCCCCCGATGCGAGCCGCGACAGCGAACCGGTCGGTTCCGCCTCGGGCCGCTCTTCGATCGTCAGCGTGTCCCGCTTCAGCCGGGCATCGTTGCCGGCCACGATGGATATCAGGAAGCCGCCGAAGAAGCTCTGCATGCCGATGACGCCGAGGCTCACACCGGCAATCATCTCGCGCATCATGGCGAGGGCGCCGAATCCGCCGCGTGACCATTCCAGAATGACGACGGCGATAAGCCCGGCGCCCGTGGCCACCAGGCACAGGCCGGTCAGCAGCATGTATTCCAGTCGGGCGGCACCGCAGATCGCCGCCAATAGTCGTGTCGGCCTGCGGTATCCCTGATTGACGCCGTAGAGCGTCGAGGCGAGACCGAAGATCATCGCCTGATGCGACAAGAGCAGCAGCCCGGAGGCCACCACCATCCAGTGGTCGCCGAACCAGAACGGACCCAGCGCCACCATTTCCGTGTGAGCGTTCAGCAGAAGGGTCAGCCCGACCACCACGCCCAGCGCGCCGAACAGCGCCGACGGCACGAAGAACAGCCAGCCCGGGCTGAGCATGAACAGATAGCGCAGATGGCGCCAGCCGTCGCGCCAGGGGCGCAGATGCGGCGGACGGCCGCGCCGGTCGGGGCGCAGGGTGACCGGGGCTTCGGTCCGCTTGAGGCCGAGCAGGGTGGCCTTGATGACCATCTCGCTGGCGAATTCCATGCCGGTCGCCGACAGGCGCATGCGCTCGAACGCCTCCTTGGTGAAGGCGCGCAGGCCACAGTGGGCGTCGCTGAGGCCGGAGCGGAACAGCAGGTTGAGAATGCCGCTGAGCGCTGGATTGCCGATATAGCGGTTCTTCCACGGCATGGCGCCGGGCAGGATGCGCCCCTTCATCCGGGTGCCCATGCACAGCTCGTAACCTTCGACCAGCCGCGCGACCAGGGCCGGCGCCTCGCGGAAATCGTAGGAGCAGTCGCTGTCGCCGATCACCACGAATCGGCCGTGGGCGGCTGAGATTCCACCGATCAGGGCGCTGCCATAGCCCGGCTCGGCAACACGCACGACCCGGGCTCCCAACTGGCGGGCGATCTGCCGGCTGTCGTCGGTGCTGCCATTGTCGGCGACGACGATTTCGCCGCTCAGCCCGTGCTCCCGCTCAAGCGCAGCCAGCGCCTGCCGTGCCTCGTCCAGGCAGGCCGGCAATGTGCCGGCCTCGTTGAGGCAGGGCATGACGATGGACACTTGGGGCGTCTGATCTGGCATCGCGTGTCGTGGGCCGGGGGTCGTCGTTCGACCCTAGCGATGCTCCGTACACAAATGCTTAAGGAGTTCCTGAGCGGCCGTGGCGGCACGCTAGCGGTTCGAGCAGCGCGGACTGGTCGCCAGCGCGCGGAGTTCCGCGTCATGGCCGGAAAAGTTCACCTGCCCGGCCAAGGACGGAGCGATAGGCAGGACCTCGAAGCGGGCCAGGTCGAAATAATCGACGAACTGGACCGAGTATTGCCCGCAGATCCGCTCTAGCTGGTCGACGGTCAGGAATTGCAGGCCCAGGACCCGTGGCGCCTCGTCCCGGAGCGGGTGATGACGGACGAGCTCGCGGCCGAACCAGACCGTCACCCAATCGACCAGCACTACTTCGGCCTCCTGCGACTGCACATACCGGTCCGCCCGCGCCAGCGGCCCGACCAGCCGGTCGACCTGCACCGCGCGCAGCGGCAGGGCCAACACGACCATCGCGGCAGCGGCGATGACGAAGGCGCGA
>JABDIP010000350.1 GCA_013003675.1 Inquilinus sp. | reverse complement strand
CGGCCCTTGGCCGGCGCGACGATCGCCGCCGGCCGGCCGTCGCCGTCGCGGTCGACGCCGGTGAGCGTGACCGGCCGCGGCATCGTGAGCGACTGCGGGTAGTCTCCGGCGCGGACCTCGATCAGCGCGCCTTCCTTGGCCCATTCCAGCGCTTCGGCAATGGTGCGCACATCGCCGGCGCCGGTCGCGTCGACGACCCATTCCGACTTGATGTTGCGCAGATAATAGGGCCAGCCCCAGCGCACCCCGGCAGACACGCCGGCGCCGACCAGGGCGAGGGCGACGACCGCCGCGATGGCCCAGCGCAGGCCGCCGCCGCCGGCCGGCCGAGTCGAACCCGGAGTCCTGGTACCCGGCGCGTCCGCGGGAACCGTGTCGAGCCGAAACGGACGACGGCGCGTCGGCGGCTTGATCCGGGTCACTTCCTCGGTCGGCGGGAAATCGTCCGGCGCCGGCCGGCGTCCGGTCGCGACCGGCCTATCTACCGGTTTCGGCGAAATCGCATCGCCGCCACCCCAGGCAGTCGCCAGCGACCGGGCGAACTCGACGATCGTCTGCGGCCGTGCGCCGGGATCGAGTTCCAGCGCCCGGTCGATCGCCGCCAGAACCGCCGGCGGCGCCATTCCGCAGGCGGCTTCCACGGCGGGCGCCAACACCGCGCCCTCGATTCGCCGCGCGGCCGGCTCCGGCGCCGCACCCGCCAGGACGCGATAGGCGACGGCGGCAAGCCCATAGACATCGGTCCAGGGTCCTTCGCGCCCGTCGGCCAGATACTGCTCGGGCGCGCCATAGCCAGGCGTGGCCTGCACGGATCGCGGTGGCCGATCGGCAGCGGCGATGGGCGACACGGCGCCGAAATCGATCAGCACCGGGCGGCCATCGCCGACGATCTGGATGTTGCCCGGCTTCAGGTCGCGGTGCAGGTAGCCGGCGGCATGGACATGGCCCACCGCTTCCAGCAACGGCGGCAGCAGCGCCTCGATGGAGACGCTGTCCGGGGCTTGGGCAAGGGTCGATTCGAGGTTCGCGCCCTCGAGCCAGTCGAGGACCAAATAGGGCGGCGGTCCGGCCGCCTCAACCGCGCGCAGCTTGACGATGCCGGGATGGTCGAGCCCGCCGAGCATGTCGGCTTCCTGGCGGAAGGCGGTGCGGGCCCGTCCGGCGGCGGCGCCGTCGCCGGCGGCGACCTCCGGCGCGAAAACCTTCACCGCGACGGGATGCCCTTCCGAATCACGGGCGCGGTAGGCGATCCCATAGGCGCCGCGACCGACCGCCCGCTCGATGACGTAGTCGCCAAGGCGGTGGCCGTTCGGCAATGCGCCGTCGATCGGCGGGCCCGGGCCGTCGACAGGCGAAGCGCCGGGCGCTTGGGTCTGGGTCATCGGGCGGCAGCTTTCGACACGGAGGCTAGTAGGTCGATGGAATGGGCACGTTGGCGTAGATCACCGACCGGTCCGGCCTCGGCGGCGGCGGCGAAATAATCGGCGGCGGCGTTGCCTCGGCGACGGGCGGCGCTCGGTCGGGCGGCGCGCGGTCAGGCGTGGCGGCGATGGCCCGCGCCTCGATGAGCCAGACGCCCTCGCCGTTGCGGCACCCGGTGCCGGCAACAACGGAGGGCGGTCGCCCGACCTGCTCGGTGGTCCGCCGAAAATCCCGGCAGGGAGCGCCGTCATCGCGGGTATAGGTTCTTTCGATCGTGACGGTTCCAGCGCTGCCGGTCGCCGGATTGGCCCAGGCGACTTCGGGGCCGGTTCGCTGATTTTCCAACCGCTCGATAAGAACTCCGACCAAATAGTCCTTGTCGCGGGGATCGTCGGCCGCCATCGCGGCCAGACCGCTGGCGAGCGAGGCGAGAAGCGGCAGTATCCACACGCAAGATCGCCGTGTCATCGACTGATTCCTCGGAGCCAAGGGAGCGGCCGGACCATCGCAGTGTCCGCCATCGTGATCTCGGATGCTGTGACATTGCACACGCGGCCCGAGTACCGTCGACCGTAGACACACTATGTGCCGATTTGTGGGCCAGCGCCGGTAAAGGCGCGATTAACCCGCACTTCTCGCCATGGCAATGGTGAGAGGTGCGGGCCAGAGCCTGATCGCATCTCACCGGAACGGTGTGATTTGTGAACCAGCCTCTCGCTTATTGAAGTAGATCAAGATCGCTTCAGATCGATTCGATCTGAAGCGATCTTGATCTATGGCGCCGCGGAGCGCTCCACCGCGGGCGATTCCTTCAACTCGCGGTCCGGCATCGTCCACGACAGGCCAAGCATCAGCAACTCGCCGATCGCCTCGCCGCGATCGGCCATGCCAAATCGGCCGCAAAACTCGTCCACCACTCGCATCAGGCAAGGATCGAGTTCGACGATGACCCGCTGGGTCATCCGTTGTCCGCCATCGGTCATCCGCGCGCCCCCGTGCGCTTTACCGTTCGTTCCCCAGTCCAAGAGAGTACAGGCGGAGCGACAAATCAAGGTTGCTGCCGACTAGATGGAATTCTCGTAAAATTGACAATAGCTCTCGCGCAGGCGGCGGTTCATCCTTGGCGCGCCGCGCACCGGCGGGCACGCGGCAGCGGGCTTTGGCCCCGCTCCGGTATACGGTAGCCTGTTCTTGAGTCGGCGCCATCGCGATCGCGCATGGTGTTGACCGGCCAGTCTGGAGGAAGCGGCATGCCGCCGAAGGCTCAGCAACACAAGGATACGCTGATCGAGTCCGTGGTCACGGTCCTGCGCCAGAGGGTGCCGAAGGCGCGGGCGGACAGCGCCGAGGCGTTCCTGCGGCTCTATTTCCAGAATGTTCCGCCGGACGACCTGCTTAGCCAGGAGGAGGACAATCTTTACGGCGCCGCGCTCTGCCTCTGGCAGTTCAGCGCCACGCGCGGGCCGAAAGAGGCGAAGATCCGCGTCTACAATCCGCAATACGACGAGCACGCCTGGCACAGCGCTCACACCGTCGTCGAGATCGTCAACGACGACATGCCTTTCCTGGTCGATTCGGTCACCGCCGCGCTGAACGGGCTGGGTCTGACGGTGCACCTGGTCATCCACCCGATTGCCAAGGTCGTGCGCGACCCGGCCGGACAGATGCAGTCGGTGCACGACGTCGCCGTCGCGCCGAAAGACGCCATCGGCGAGAGCTACATGCATATCGAGGTCGACGAACAGACCTCGGCCGAGACCCTCGAACGGATCGGGGACTGCCTGGCGCGGGTACTCCGCGACACCCGCTTCGCCGTCGAGGACTGGCGGACGATGCGGAGCCGGGTGACCGAGGTCACCGAGGAGATCGCCGCCGGCCCGGCCAAATGGGTCCCCGAGGACGAGACCAAGGAGGCTGTCGAGTTCCTGCGCTGGATGGACAACGATCACTTCACCTATCTCGGCTATCGGGAATATGCCTTCCGAACCGTGCGCGGCGAGACCCAGATGTCGATCGTGCCCGACACCGGCCTCGGCATCCTCCGCGAGGACGACGTCTCGGTGTTCGAGGGCATGCTGCGCAAGTTCTCCACCCTGCCGCCGGACGTTCAGCAATTCGTCCAGCAGCCGCGGCTGCTGATGGTCACCAAGGCGAACCTGCGCTCCACGGTGCACCGGCCGGTGCATCTCGACGTGGTGGTGCTGAAAGTGTTCGACGACAAGGGCAAGGTGGTCGGCGAGCGCATGGTCGTCGGGCTGTTCACCTCGGTCGCCTACAACCGCAGCGCCAGCGACATTCCCTTCCTGCGCCGCAAGGTCAGCCAGTTGCTGGCCCGCGCCGAGTTCGAGCCGAGGAGCCACGACGGCAAGGCGCTGACCCACATCCTCGACACCTATCCGCGCGACGAGCTGTTCCAGAGCAGCGACGACGAGTTGCTGGCGACGGCGCTCGGCGTGCTGCATCTACAGGAACGCCAGCGCACCGCCCTGTTCATCCGCCGCGACCCCTATCAGAGGTTCGTTTCCTGCCTGGTCTACACACCGCGCGAGCGCTACCACACCGACCTCCGCAAGCTGTTCGAGAAGATCCTGGAAGCGGCGTTCAACGGCACCGTCACCGCCTACTACACCCAGTTCGGCGAAGGCGTGCACGCGCGCGTCCAGTTCATCGTCAAGACCGAGCCCGGCCGGGTGCCGGAGATCTCCGTGCCCGATGTCGAGGCGTCGCTGGTGCAGGCCGGGCGCACCTGGGCGGACCTGTTGCAGGACGCGCTGGTCGAGGCGAAGGGCGAGGAGGCCGGCCTGACGCTGGTCCGCCGCTACGGCGAGGCGTTCCCGACGAGCTATCGCGAGAAGACCCTGCCGCAGGCGGCGATCTTCGATATCGGCCGCGTCGAGGAGGTGATCGCGACCGGCACCATCGGCCTCAACCTCTATCGCCCGATCGAGGCGGCGGAAAACCAGATCAG
>JABDIP010000185.1 GCA_013003675.1 Inquilinus sp. | reverse complement strand
ACCCGGGAGGGGGCCGGGGTCGGGCTTGGAGTCGGCGACCCGATGGAGATCGCGTTGCTCACGGCCGGCGCCAAGGCCGGGCTCGATCGCGCCGCGCTGCTGCGCGACCTGCCGGAACACCGGGAGGAGGCCTTCGACCCGCAAGCCAAGCTGATGGCGACCTGGCATCGTGCCGGAGCGGACGGTTTCCTGGTCGCCGTCAAGGGCGCGCCGGAGGCGGTGCTGGCCCGCAGCGCGACGGTGCTCGGCGAGGCGGGTCCCGAACCGCTCGATTCGGCCGGGCGCGACGCCTGGCAGCGCCGCAACCGCGCCCTCGCCGGACAAGGATTGCGGGTCCTTGGCCTCGCCCGCAAATCCGCCGACCGTGACGACGCCGCCCCCTATGACGGGCTGACCCTGGTCGGTCTGGTCGGCCTGCTCGACCCGCCGCGCGGCGACGTGGCGGGGGCCGTCGCCGCCTGCCTCCAGGCCGGCATCCGCGTCGTCATGGCGACCGGCGACCAGGCGCCGACGGCGAGGGCCATCGCCGGCGCGGTGGGATTCCCGAAGGACGCCGTCGCGGTCGAGGGCGGCATGCTGAAGCCGCCCGGCGAAATGACCGAGGCCGGACGTCAGTCCCTGCTGGCGACCGACATCTTCGCCCGCGTCAGCCCGGAGCAGAAGCTCGACCTCGTCGACCTCTACCAGCAGGCCGGCCAAGTCGTGGCGATGACCGGCGACGGCGTCAACGATGCGCCGGCGCTGAAGAAGGCGGATATCGGCATCGCCATGGGCCTGCGCGGCTCGCAGGTGGCGCGCGAGGCGGCGGACATGGTGCTGCGCGACGACGCCTTCCCGTCCATCGTCGCCGCCGTCGAGCAGGGGCGGATCATCTTCGGCAACATCCGTAAGATGGTGCTCTACCTGCTGTCCTGTAATCTGAGCGAGATCCTGGTGGTCAGCGTGGCGGCGGTCGGCGGCCTGCCGCTGCCGCTGCTGCCGCTGCAGATCCTCTACCTCAACCTGGTCACCGACGTGTTCCCGGCCTTCGCCCTGGGCGCTGGCGAAGGCGAGGCGGGCGCCATGCGGCAGCCGCCCCGCGACCCGCGCGAGAACGTGCTGGCCCGGCGCCACTGGGCGGCGATCGTCGGCCATGGCGCCGTCATCGCCGCCGCCACGCTGGGCTCGTTCGGGCTGGCGCTCGGCTGGCTCGGCCATGACGAGGCGACGGCGGTCACCATGTCGTTCCTGACCCTGGCCCTGGCCCAGCTCTGGCACGTCTTCAACATGCGCGACCGAGGCTCCGGCGCGTTCGCCAACGAGGTGACCCGCAACCCCTATGTCTGGGGCGCGCTCGCCCTGTGCATCGCGCTGATCGCCGCGGCGATGCGGGTGCCGGTGCTGGCCGAGGTGCTGCGTCTGGTGCCGCTCGACGCGACCGCCTGGTCGGTGGTGGTCGGCTTCAGCGTGCTGCCGCTGCTGGTCGGCCAGACCGGCAAGCTGATCAGATGGACAGCCGCTTGAAGATCCGCTCCGGTATCGCCTTGATGATCGCCATGATGCCCCACCAGAACCAGGGCACGTAGCGCACCTCCGCGCCGCGCTTGGCGTGTCGCAGGCAGGCCCGGGCGCAGGCCTCCGGCGAGGCGACCAGGAACAGGCCCGGCTGGCCCCAGGTCATCGCGGTGTCGACGAAGCCGGGCTTGATCGTCGTCACCGTCACCCCGGCCCGCGACAACCGCGCCCGCAGCCCCTGGACGAAGGCGTGCAGCCCGGCCTTGGCCGAGCCGTAGACATAGTTCTTCAGCCGGCCGCGATCGCCGGCCACCGAGCCGAGCACGACGATACGCCCGCCCGCCTGCGCCTCGAACAAGGGTGCCGCCGCCGACAGCACCGAGGCGGCGCCGAGATAGGTGGTCTCGATGGCGCCGCGGGCGAGCGCGAAATCCGTCTCCATCGCCGCCTGCTCGGGCATCTCGGCGAAGGCGAGGAACAGGTTGAGCGTGCCCTTGGCCTTCCTCGAGCAGGCCGCCATGAACTTCTTGTGGGTCTTGTCCTTGCGCGCGTCGAAGGCGACCGCCTCGGCGGCGACGCCGTGGCGGATGGCGATGTCCGCCGCCGTTCGCTTCAGGTCGTCCAGATCGCGCCCGGCCAGCAGCACCGCGTCGCCGCCGGCCGCCGCCTCGCGCGCGAAGGCACGGGCGATCGCCGAGGAGCCGCCGAGCACCAGCCAGGTCTCGCCGCTCACGACCGCTCTCCGACGATACCGAGGCGGCGCGCCAGATCGGAGCGGAACCGGCCCTGCGGATCGGCCTCGGCGAGGATGGCGCGGAACTCGGCGAGCCGCGGGTACATCCGGGCAAAGCCCTCCGGCGACACCAGCGCGTCCTTGGCCGCATAGACCCGGCCGCCATGGTCGAGGACGATGCGCTCGAACTCTTCGAAGAACTCCTCAATGCCCGAGCGGCGCGGGAAGTCGATCGCCAGCGTGTGGCCGCGTAGCGGAAAGGAGAGCAGGCCCCGCCCCTCGCCGCCCAGCGTCTTGAGCACGGCGAGGAAAGAGGCGCCGCGCGCCGCCGCCGCCGCTTCGAGCACCAGGCGGATGCCGTCCCGGGCGCCGGCCTCGGGGATGACGCATTGGAACTGATAGAACCCGCGCCGGCCATAGAGCCGGTTCCAGTCTTCGATCGCGTCGAGCGGATAGAAGAACCGCTCGGCCGGCATTACGCTCCGCCGCCCGGCCGCCGGCACCCGCCGGTAATAGGCCGCGTTGAACGCGGCGACGGTGACCGAGTTGAGGGCCATGCCGGGCAGGTCGAAGGGCACACGATGCGCCCGGTCCGGCGCCGCCGGCCCGGTGTCGGCCTCCGCATGGTCGGCGGTCTCCAGGATGCCGCGGCCAAGCCGGCGGCCGCGCGCCAGGGCGTCGATCCAACCGACCGAGAAGGTGGCCGTGTCCCGCACCTCGTCGAACGCGGCGAAAAACCCGTCGAGATCGCCGATTCGCCGTTCCTCGACCTGCAGGCTGCGCGACGGCACGCGGACCAGCCGGAAGCAGATTGCGACGATGATGCCGGTCAGCCCCATCCCGCCGATGGTGGCGGCGAACAGCTCCGGCCGCTCGGTCGGCGAGGCGCGCACCGTCTCGCCGCTGGCGAGAACCAGCTCCAGCCACGCCACCTGGTCGCCGAATCCGCCGGCACGATCGTGGTTCTTGCCATGCACGTCGGTGGCGACGGCACCGCCGATGGTGGCGAAGGCGGTCCCCGGGGTGACCGGGACGGCATAGCCGCGCGGCAGGAAGACGCGCATCAGCTCGGCGAAGGTGACGCCGGGCTCGCAGACCAGTTCGCCCGATTTCGGGTCGAAGGCGACCAGCCGGTCGAGCCGCTCGGTCAGCAGCACCCGGCCGCCATCGTTCAGCGCGACATCGCCATAGCTGCGGCCGCCGCCATGGGCGATCAGGCCGTGCCCGGCCGGCTCGGCGAGCAGGGTCGCGATGTCGGCCGACCGTTCCGGCCGCGCCGCCTCGACCGTCGCCTGCGACGACCGGCCCCAGCCGGTCAGGGTCTGCGACTTCCACCTCATGCGCGAATACCGGCCGCGCCCGGCAGCGTCGCGGCGCGTGCCGCCCGCAGCGCGAAGGGCAGGGTGAGGCCGCCGAGCGCGACCGCGAACCACAGGGTGGTGGCGCGGATCACCGCGGTCGCCGCCAGGGCGATATCGGGCGCCACGCCGGCGGCGGTCAGCAGGGCGAACATCGTCACCTCGGTGCCGCCCAGCCCGCCGGGCAGCATCGACACCGCGCCGACCATCATCGAGAAGGCGAAGACGAACACCGCCGCGCGCAGGGTGATCGAGCCGCCCAGGGTCTCGACCAGCCAAAAGAGCGCCAGGCATTCGGCGAACCAGCCGAGCACCCCGACCGCCAGCGCCAGCGCCAGCAGCGGCGGGTCGAACAGCCGGGCGGTCTGCCGCGCCATGTGGCGCAGCCCGGCGAACAGCCGCGGCCAGCGGCCGATCCGGTCATAGGCGGCGTCGATCAATCCGATCGGCGCCCGCGGGTTGGCGAGCAGCAGCGACAGCAGTAACACCGCTGCGCCGGCGATCATCGTCGCCACCGCATAGCCGCCGAAGGCGCCGACGCCGAACAGGCAGAGGATCAGCACGGCGGCGGAATCGCCGATCTTGTCGCCGACCATGATCGGCACGGTCCGGGCATAGCGATAGCCATGCAACCGCTCGATCAGCCACAGCCGCAGCGCCTCGCCGACCTTGCCGGGCGTCGTCGTCATGGCGAAGCCGGCGAAGAAGACCAGCGCCGAGCGGGCCAGCGGCACCGCGACACCGACGCGACGGGAGAACAGATGCCAGCGAACCAGGCGCAGTCCGTAATTGGCCAACGACAACCCCAGCAGCCCGGCCAGCACCGGCATCGAGATCGCCGCCAGCCGCGCCGCGACGTCGTCGAAGCCGACCAGCATGCCGGCCAGGGCCATCGCGCCGACGAAGACGACGACGGTGACGATGGCGGCGAATTCCGCCCGTCGCAGGCGGCCCTGCCCGAACCCTCTCATCGCCGCCTCACCCGTAGATCAGGACGGCGAAGGTCGCCATCCACCCGAGCACGGTGACGATCATGAAACGGTCGGTCAGCACCACCGTGGTCGGCGAGCCGGAACGCTCCTCGACGACGATGATCTGCACATAGCGCAGCACCCCGGCCAGCACGAAGGGGACGGTCAGATAGAGCCGCTCGCTGCCGAGCCGCGCCATCACCGCCGCGTCGGTCGTATAGATCGCGTAGGAGACCAGCAGGGCGCCCAGCACCATGGTGGCGGCGATGTCGAGGAAGGTGGTGGTATAGCCCTCCAGGCTCGGCCGGTGTTCGGTGCCGAGATCCTTGACCAGATCGTCGCGCCGCTTGCCGATGGCGATGAACAGGGCGAGCAGCCCGGTGCACAGCAGGATCCATTCGCTGGGCGGCACGCCGATCAGCATCGCCCCGCCATCGACCCGCAGCACGAACCCGGCGGAGATCGACAGCAAATCGACGATCGACAGATGCTTCAGCTTCAGCGAGTAGGCGAGGTTCAGCGCGAAATAGGCGACCAGCAGGGCGGCGAAGGGCGGCGCCAGCAGCCAGGCGCCGCCGACGCCAATCAACACCAGCACCGAAAAGGCGAGGAACGCCTCGACGGTGGAGATCGTGCCGGCCGCCAGCGGCCGGTGCCGCTTTCGCGGATGGCGCCGATCCGCCTCGCGGTCGACGAAGTCGTTGACGATATAGACCGCGCTGGACACCGCGCAGAAGCACGCCGCGCCCAACAGCACGTGCAGCGCCATCGCCACCGACAGGGCATCGGGGGTGAAGAACAGCGGCGCCAGGACGAAGACGTTCTTGATCCATTGATGGGCGCGCAGCAGCGCCAGGTAGTTGCGCAACCGCCCGCCAGCGGCGGCATCGCCGACGGCGGCCGGCGCGGCTGGATCGCGGGTATCGGGCATCAGCCGAGCACCGCCGGCAGCCGCTCGAGCAGCCGGTCGACGTCGCCGGCGTCCTGATAGAGACCGAAACCGAAGCGCAGCCGGTCGCCGCGATAGTCGGTGACGATGTTCGCCGCCAGCAGCCTTTCGTACACGGCGCCGGCTTCCGCCATCTCGAAGGTGAGGAACTGCCCGCGATTCGGCTCGGCGATGGGAACCAGCAGCCGCGCCGGGTCGAGCGCCGGCAGTTTGAGTCTCTCCAGGCCGGCGACGAAGCGCCGTTGCAGCTTGTGGCCATGGGCCCGGATATCGGCGACCGATAGCCCCTCGGTGCGCAACAGATCGATCACCGCGTGCATCCGGTAGAGGCCGACCGGGTCGAAGGTGGCGCCGAGGAACCGCGACCCGTCGGCGGCGAAGGGCACGCCGCCATCGGCGCGCTCCAGCGCCGGGAAGGCGGCGCGCCAGCCGGTATCGCGGGGCCGCGGGCACTGGCCCGTGGGGGCATAGAGGAAACACGCCCCCTCGCCGGCCATCGCGTATTTGTAGCCGCCGGCCAGGTAGAAGGCGCGCTCGGCGATTCGCGACAGATCGGTCGGCACGCCGAAGAAGCCGTGATAGCCGTCGATCGCCACCAGCGTCGCGGGATCCGGGACGACCCGCACGATCGCCGGCAGGTCGCGCACGACATAGCCGGAATTGTAGAAGACCTGGCTGAAGAAGACGAGGTCGTGGCCGCCGGCCGCCGCCGCCTCGGCGAAACGCAGGGTGAAGGTGCCGAACGGCCGCGCCGGCACGCGTTCGACCACGGCCAGCCCCTCCTCCTCCAGCCGCGCGATCTGGCGGGTGAAACTGTGGAACTCGCTATCCGTGGTCAGCACCCGGATTGGCCGGCCGGCGGGCAGGCAGGACAGCAGCCGTGTCACGAAACCATGGGTGTTCGGCCCGAAGGCGATGCCGTCCGGATCGTCGACGCCGATGATGTCGGCGATTTTCCGCTGCAGCGACGGGATCAATTCACCGAAGACGAGCTCCCATTTGCGATCGGCCAGCCGGGCGGCGTCCTCCCAGCAGCGCTGTTGCGCCGCCAGCGTCACATCCGGCCAAAGGTGGTGGCTGTGCGCGGTGAAGTGCGCCCGCTTCGGATCGGCCGCCAGGAACCGCGAGAAATGCGCCTTCAGATTCACGCCTCGGGGTCCTCGGCATAGCGATAGGTCATCGCCCGGCGCACCGCCTCGGGCAGCGGCGGCAGGGCGGAGCGCGGAATCAGGAAGGTCGACAGGGCGAACAGGTCACCGAAGATCCGGTGCCGGTCGGCGGTCTGCCGCAGGTAGTCGTGCCCGGAGGATCCGCCGGTGCCCAGTTTCATGCCAATCATGCGCTGAACCATCAACGCATGGCGATATCGCCAAGCGGTTAAAGTTTCGTCGATATCCATCAACAGGCTGAGCATTCGGAACGGCAGTTGCAGCGCCGGCTCGTCGCGATAGAGGTTGATGAACAGGGCCGCCTGCAGGCTCTTCAGGGTGAACCGCCAGCCGCCCTGCCTGGCGTGCCGCTTCTCGTCGAAGATCGCCGCGAAACGCTTCTGCGCCGCCGCCAGCCCGTCGAGCTGCACTTTCCTGCCGGATTCGTCCAGCGCCGGGCTCTCGCCGACGATGGCGGCGTCCCGCTCCAGCATTTCGTCCACCGCCCGGCGATACTCCTCCTGGAACCGGTAGCCGCCGAGCTCGACGAACGGCGTGCGCGCCAGCCACTGGTCGATCTGGTCGCTCAGGCTGGGTCCGGCGCCGGCCTTCCGCAGCCGTTTCCGGTCGGTCTCGTCGAGGCGCACGTCGAAGGGCTTCTTGTCGAAGTCCAGCCGGTCGTCGCGGCGCAGCCCCAGCCCCTGTTCAATCAGCCGGAACTGCAGGCTCTGGAATCCGGAGGAGGGGTACAGCAGGTCGCGGAAATCGAGGAAGTCCAGCGGCGTCATCGTCTCCAGCACATCGAGATGGCCGATCACCAGCTTCAGGATCGCGGCGATCCGATGCAGGGTATGCACGACACTGCCGATCTGGCGGTCGTCGACCACCGGCCGCGCGAAGACCTCCCGCACCGATTCCATCTCGTACAGGATCTGTTTGAACCACAGCTCGTAGGCCTGGTGCACGACGATGAACAGCATCTCGTCATGGGCCGGCCGGCCCAGCCGGTCGCTCTCCGGCGCCTGCGCGGAGAGCAGCCGGTCGAGCCGGAGATAGTCGCCATAGTAGATTCCGGTCGGGGACGTATTCATGGCTGACCTCGCTGCTGCTGCCGGGCTGCGGCGGCGGCGAATCGGCCGCCGGCGACCATCCTGGCGCGGCCGCAACGGCGCCGCCAGGGGTTTCTCCGGGCGTTGCGGCCGATATCCTTGACAGTGCTCCAACCGATCTGATTCTGTCCGGCCTGCATGTGCGCCGACCGGCCTTCCCTCCGCCGCGGGTTGTGGCCGGCCTGCCTGATCGTCGCGGCGACCGGCTGTGCCCCGGTGCCGGACGCTCCGGGGGCCGGGGCCGATCCAGATATGCTGCGCCTGGGGCCGCATTCCGTCGTCTGCTACAAGGACGAGGAGGTGGTCTTCGAGCACCCGGCGATCTTCCGCGTCTACCGGCCGGCCGGCGACGATGTCGGCTGGTCCTACGAGACCCGCGACGGGCTGAAATTCCGCGGCCGGATCGGCGAGAACGTCAACTGCGTCTGGCGCTGAACGCGGCCCCGCGAACCGCAATTATGCCATATTGCGGCGTTCCTTATCGACGCTGTCGATGGCTTTCGCCCCGACACCAACACGCCGCGTCCGAGGCCGGTCCTGCCGCCCGGCCTCACTAATGACGGCATGGTTTCCATCCAGAAAGACGCCCCCGCCCGGCGTCGCATCGGTCGCCGTTCGAGAGGGTTTCTGGAGGACGGATGCAACCGACATCGCGTCGCCGCCGGGTCATGCCGGTCCGGGCGGCCGCCCTGCTGGCCTTCGCCTGGTCCGTCGCCGGCGGTGCCGCCGCCGCGACGCTGACCGAGGCGGTCCAGGTGGCGATCGAGACCAACCCCGAGATCGCCTTGGCCAGCGCCGGTCGAGACGTGGCCGATTCGGAGCTGCGTCAGGCCCAGGGCCGCTATCTGCCCCAGCTCGACCTCGAAGCCTATGGCGGCGTCGAGTGGACCGACAGCCCGGGCACCCGCGCCAGCGGCCTCGACAATCCGCGCACCTACCCCGACCAGGTCTCGGTGGTGCTCCAGCAGCTTTTGTTCGACGGCTTCGCCACGCCGCGCGAGGTGCAACGCCAGGCGGCCCGGACCGACGCCGCCGCCAATCGCGTCTTCGAGCGTGCCGAGTTCATCGGCCTGGAGGTGATCCAGGTCTATCTCGATGTCATGCGCCAGATGGAGCTGGCCGAACTCTCCCGTGCCAATATCGCCGTCCACGTCCAGACCTTGTCGAACGTCCGGCAGCGCCAACGGGGCGGCCGCGGGTCGATCGCCGACGTGCAACAGGCCGAGCAGCGGCTGCACGCCGCCGAGGCGACTTTGGTCGACATCGAGCGGGCGCTGGAAGACGCCAGGGCCGCCTATGAGCGGCTGGTCGGCGAGCCGGCCGGCGCCATGACGCGCCCGGCCCCGGCGATCGGCGCCATGCCGTCCGATGTCGGGACGGCGGTGTTGGAGGCCACCGGCAACAACCCGGCGCTGCGCTCGGCGCGCGCCGATTTCAACGCGGCGCTGGCCGCCTATCGCGGCAGCGCCGCCAGCTACTACCCGCGGGTCACGGTCGAGAGCCGGGCCAATTTCGGCAACGATCTGAGCGGTGTCGAAGGTCGCGACGATTCCTACGACGTCCGCGTGATCGCCCGGTACAACCTGTTTCGCGGCGGCATCGACCGCGCCAACCGGCAGGCGCAACTCGGCCGGGTCGACGAGGCCCGCAACCGCGTGCTCGCCCTGGAGCGCGATGTCGAGGAGCTGGTCCGCCAGTCCTGGAACGCGCTCGACAGCGCCAGCCGCCGCCTCGACCTGCTCGACCGCGAGGTCGCCGCCAGCGAGCGGGTCCGCCGGTCGTACCGCCAGCAGTTCAATGTCGGCCAGCGCTCGCTGCTCGACCTGCTCGATTCCGATACCGAACTGTTCGGCACGCGGGTCGCCCGCGCCAATGTCGACTACGCGCTCATCTTCGCCCGCTACCGGCTGCTCGCGGCCACCGGTGCGCTGCTCGGCAGCCTCGGTATCCTGCCGCCGCCCGCCGCCGCCACGGGGCCTTAACCCGACCGGGAAACAGCGCCGGCCGGCCGCCGCCCACGGGACGGCCGCCCCGGCCCTCCAAATGCGGCGGAAAGCCCGGCTTTCCGCCGCCCGACGCCGGGCATCTGGTAGCACTGCGTTAAGGTTCCCTGTTTACCTTGCATGCCGAACCAGGCAGCGGTCGCATGTCCCAGCTAACGCCCGAAGAGTCGGCGGACGAACGCCAGTGGCAGTTGCGCCCCGACGAGGTCGCGGCGAGCAATCTCGATTCGTTGCTCGCCAGCCTGGTCGTGCTGACCCGTCATTTCGACCGGCCGATGTCGGCCGACGCGTTGATCTCCGGCCTGCCGCTGGTCGACAATCGGCTCACTCCCGCCCTGTTCGTCCGCGCTGCGGCGCGAGCCGGCCTCAGTGCCCGGCTGGTCAAGCGGCCGCTGGCGAAACTGTCGAAGATGGTGCTGCCGACGGTCCTGCTGCTGCATGGCGAGCGCGCCTGCATGGTGACCGACCTGCACGGCGACGAGGCATCGGTCGTGGTGCCGGAAACCGGCGGCGGAGTCCGGCGCCTGCCGATGGACGATCTGGCCGGCGAGTACAGCGGTTTCGCGCTGTTCGTCCGGCCGGAGTACGAATTCGACGGGCGCTCCTCGCACGACCGGGACGAGCCGCGGCACCCGAAATCCTGGTTCTGGGGCACCATCGTCCAGTTCTGGCCGTCATACGCCGAGGTCGTCCTCACCGCCGGCATCATCAACATGCTGGCCCTCGCCTCGCCGCTGTTCATCATGAACGTCTACGACCGGGTGCTGCCGAACCAGGCGATCTCGACGCTGTGGGTGCTGGTCGCGGGCATGGCGCTCGCCCTGCTCTTCGACTTCCTGCTGCGCAATCTGCGCGGCGTGCTGATCGACACGGTCGGCCGGCGGGCCGACGTGCTGCTGGCGGCACGCATCTTCGAACAGGTGCTGAACCTGCAGATGAAGGTGCGGCCGTCCTCGACCGGCGCCTTCACCAACCATCTGCGCGAATTCGAGACGGTCCGCGACTTCTTCACCTCGGCCACCCTCGCCTCGCTGACCGACCTGCTCTTCGTCGGCCTGTTCATCACGATCATCTTCCTGATCGCCGGCCCGCTGGCCTGGGTGCCGGTGGTGGCGGTGGTGATCGCGGTCACCGCCGGCCTGCTGGTGCAATGGCCGCTCAGCCAGGCGGTCAAGCAGACCCAGCGCGAATCGGCGCAGAAGCACGCGATCCTGGTCGAGACCGTCAGCTCGCTGGACACCATCAAGAGCCTCGGCGCCGAGGGCCGCATGCAACGGGCCTGGGAGCGGTTCGTCGGCATGACCTCGCGCACCAGCCAGAAGTCGCGCTTCTACTCGGCGCTCGGCGTCAACCTGACGACGATGACCACCCAGGCGGTGTCGATCTGCACCGTGATCGGCGGCGTCTACCTCGTCTCCGCCGGGCGGATGACGATGGGCGCCATCATCGCCGCCGTCATCCTCGGCGGCCGCGCCGTGGGCCCGCTCGGCGGGTTGGCCAACACGCTGTCGCGGTTCCACCAGTCGCGCACCGCGCTGACGACGCTGAACCGGCTGATGCTGCTTCCCGTCGAGCGCCCGGCGGAGAAGCGGTTCCTCAGCCGGCCGATCCAGCACGGCCGCATCGAGTTCCGCGGCGTCAGCTTCCGCTATCCCGGCTCGGACATTCCGGCGCTGGCCGACGCCTCGTTCCGGATCGACCCCGGCGAGCGCGTCGGCATCATCGGCCGCATCGGCTCCGGCAAGACCACCATCGGCCGGCTGTTGATCAATCTCTACGAACCCGACGAGGGCGCGGCGCTGGTCGACAATGTCGATCTGCGCCAATACCACCCTTCGGACATCCGCCGCGGCATCGGTTTCGTCATGCAGGACGTGGTCCTGTTCCACGGCACCGTGCGCGACAACATCGCGCTGGGCCATCCCAAGGCGGACGATGCGCTGATCCTGCGCGCGGCCCAGCTCGCCGGCGTCGACGACTTCGTCGGCAGCCACCCGCAGGGCTACAACATGGAGGTCGCCGAGCGCGGCCAGAACCTCTCCGGCGGCCAGCGCCAGTCGATCGCGCTCGCCCGCGCCTTGCTGATGGACCCGCACATCCTGATGCTGGACGAGCCGACCAGCGCCATGGACAACACCTCCGAGCAGGTGTTCATGCGGCGGCTCGCCTCGGTGCTGAAGACCGGCCGCACCCTGCTGCTCACCACCCACCGGATGAGCCTGCTGCGGCTGGTCGACCGGCTGATCATCCTCGACAAGGGCATCATCATCGCCGACGGGCCGCGCGACGAGGTGTTGCGCCAGCTCAAGGAGGGCACGCTGCGCGCCGCCGACGGCAACCAGCGGATTGCCCAGAGCGCGCCGCGCGAAGCGGCCATCGCCGGCCAGGCGACCGCCCTGCCCGGCCAGCAGCCCACCGCGCCCGCCGGTCCCGGAGGCCAGGCGACGCCGCCACCGGACGGCGACACCCATGGCCAGGCGCGCCCCGACCC
>JABDIP010000178.1 GCA_013003675.1 Inquilinus sp. | reverse complement strand
CTCGATCTGTCGCCGGAGGTCGGACTTGCGAACGCGGCTGCTCCTGATCGTCCTGTCGGCGGCCCTCGTCGTCGGCTGCACCGCCGCCTCCACGCCGGGCCGCTTCCGCCAGGACGTCGACGCCTTCGCCGACGGCGTCGCCAGCGCCACGGCGACCTATCGCGAGGAACGGGCGCGCTTTCTCTCCTACTACCAGGGCCTCGAGCGCGAGGTCGTGCTGATCGACATGCCGGAACTCTTCGTCGGCGACACGACCGGCGTTTGCCGGCGGGCCGTCGGCGCCTGGAGCCAGGCCGCGGGAGAGCCCGATTTCGGCCGCCGGCAATACCAGGAGATGCGCCAACAGGTGCTGGACGCCTGCCGATTGTACCGCGCCGCGCCGGAGGAGGGCGGCCGGGCGCTGGTCGACCTGAAGGCCGGCGAGGCCGAGGGGAACTACGAACGGCTCGCCGTGGCGCTCGAGCGCTATGCCGCCACCCTGGTCCGCCTGTCCGACAGCGCCGGCGATCGGGAGTCGTTCGACGCCGCGGCGGCCGAGGCCAAGGACACGACGCTGGGCTTCCTGCGCACCGCGGTGGAGGCGTCCGGCGAGACGTTCGATGTCGGTCCGGAGGCCGGCACCATCGCGACCGCCCTCAACGGTGTTGTCGGGGCCGCGCTGGAAGCCTCGCGCCAGCGCGCCCTGGCCGACGTGGTCGCGGCCAGCCAGCCCGCCATCGCGCAAGCCGCCGAACGGCTCGCCGCCGCCACCCGCCAGTACCACATCGCCGTCGTGCCCGACATGCGCGAGCGCTACGACGAGGCTGTCCTGGAAAATACCGATGTCGCTTTCGGCGGCAACGAGGCGGCCTATCGGGCGGCCTTCGACCGGGTGCTGGACGCGCAGCAGGTGTTCTATCGGTACGTCCTGGTCGATCCCGGCCGCGCCTTCGACGAGATGGCCTCGGCCCATGCGACGCTCGGCCGCAAGCTGTCTGATCCCGGCGTCGACCTCGAGGAATCGGCCGGGCAGGTGCAGTATTTCTATCAGACCTCGACGGACATCCTCGACGCCGTCCGATCGATCCGCCGCAAGATTGACGGGGAGGACCCGCAATGAACACCGCCGCCCGGCTGACCGGGATCCGCGAGAGCCTGTACGCGATGCTCGACGCGCTGGAGGAGAGCCGGCGCGCTCTCGCCCGCGACGCCAGCCTCGGCGCCCGGGAGAAAAAGGCGAAGCGCGAGGCGATCCGGCGGCGGCGCAAGAAGCTCGAATTGCAGGAGGCGAGGATCAACCTCGCCGCCCTTCAGCGCCGCGAGCAGGACGCCAGCCTCGACGCCCTGATCGGCCGGCTGAACGGCGCGGTCGGCGAGGCCACCGCGGAAATCGACCGTATGCGGCGGGCCACGGCGGTCGCCGGCAACGTCACCAAGGTGCTTTCCGCCGCGACCACGATGCTCGGCATTGTCGCCCGGATCATCGCCTGAGCGGGCCCGCCGCCGGCCTCGCGGCGGGCTGATCTGGCTCGGCCTCGATCTGTGGCGTCATCGCACCGGTAGCGCCGGTTGACCGCCGGAAGCCGGCGCCCGCGGAGCGATCGATCGCGCCCGGCCGCCTTGACCATCGCCCCCCGAACCCCGCGGGTCAGGCGTCGGCCCAGGAATCGGTGACGTTGTCGAAGGTATAGCCGCTGTAGCTGGTCCGGGCCGGCAGGCCGTGTTCCTTGCGAATCTTGTTCTCGGTGAAGTCCTCATCGGCGTAGCTTTGCAGCCCGACGGTCCGCATCTCTTCCTCGGCCTTGCCGGAATCCTGTCCCAGCGTCCCGCCATAGCGTCGGTAACCGGCGCCGTGTACGTCGTGATAGGCGTGGATAAGCTCATGGGCCAGGCCGATGAAGGGCGGCCGGTACTTGTTGTCGGCCTTGGCCCGCAGCGGGTTGAAGGTGACGACGCAGGTGCTGCCCTTGCCCGCCATGTAGCGCAGCTTTATCGGCTTGGCCGGGTTCTGGACGACCTTCTTGGCAACGGTGTCCACGGAGGATTCCGGGTTTTCGGAGAGGCCGCCGACGCCGTGCTCGATGATCACCTTGATGGCGTCGTCGGTGAACAGGCTTCTGGCCGCCAGGGATTTCAGCAGCGCCTTGCCGACCGGGTATGCGCGGATCTCGTTGAGAGCGACGTTGACGAGGTCGAAGAAGGACGCCGAAGGGATGACCTTCGCGGCCTCGCCCGAGAGCTCGATCTTCTTTTTCGGATCCCTGACATAGATGCCGGGGTGGTCCTCATCCCAGAGTATGTCGGTCATGGCGCGGTCTCCTCCATCGATGAGCAGTCAGGCGGGTCGGGTCCATGAAGACCCGTTCACGATCCTGCATCGCCCGAATGCGGCGTCGGCGCCATGACCCAGCTCAAACCGGCCCGGTTCCGGATGCCGGCAACCGGCTCTCCGGCGCCGTCGCGACGAAGGGCGGCCGAAGCCTGCCCCTTCGCCCCGCCGATCTGGTAGAAGAACCACGAGCGCGCGCGCCCGCGCCGCCAGTCACGCCGCCCGCCCGCCTTCCGACCGGGGACCCCCATGGCCCAGCCCGCAGCCGATGCCGAGATCGACGCCATCCTCGGCGGCCGCCATGGCGATCCGTTCGGCTTCCTCGGCATGCACGAGGCGGTGGGCGGCGGGCTCGTCGTCCGCAGCTTCCAGCCCCACGCGGCCGGGCTCGAGCTGGTCGAGGCCAAGACCGGCAAGCGGCTCGCCGCCTTCGAGCTGGCCCACCCGGGCGGGCTGTTCGTGGCCGTCCTGCCGCGCCGGCGCAAGCCCTTCGCCTACCGCCTGCGCCTCGGCGCCGCCGACGGTTCGGCGCAGGAGATCGACGACCCCTACCGCTTCGGCCCGCTGCTCGGCGAGCTCGACATCCATCTGCTGGCCGAGGGCAGCCACCAGCGGCTCTACGAGGCGCTCGGTGCCCACCCCGCCGCGGTCGACGGCGTCGCCGGCACCAGGTTCGCGGTCTGGGCGCCCGGCGCCGCCCGGGTCTCGGTGGTCGGCGACTGCAACGGCTGGGACGGCCGCCGCCACCCGATGCGGCTGCACCCGTCCTGCGGCGTGTGGGAGATCTTCCTGCCCGGTGTCGGCCCCGGCGCCCGCTACAAATACGAGATCCTCGGCGCCGACGGCGCGCTGCTGCCGCAAAAGGCCGACCCGGTCGGCTTCCAGGCCGAGCCCCCGCCGCGCACCGCCTCCGTGGTCGCCGCGGACGAGGCCCACCGCTGGGTCGACGGCGACTGGATGGCCCGCCGCCAGGCCGCGCAATCCCGCGACGCGCCGATCTCGATCTACGAAGTCCACCTCGCCTCCTGGCGCCGCGCCGATGCCGACGGGGACGGGCAGGGCGGCCGCTACCTCAGCTATGCCGAGCTGGCCGCCGAACTGATCCCCTACGTCAAGGAACTCGGCTTCACCCATATCGAGTTGATGCCGGTCAGCGAGTACCCGTTCGACGGCTCCTGGGGCTATCAGCCGGTCGGCCTGTTCGCGCCGACCAGCCGGCACGGCACCCCGGCGGAGTTCCAGGCCTTCGTCGATGCCGCCCACGCCGCCGGCCTCGGCGTGCTGGTCGACTGGGTGCCCGGCCATTTCCCGACCGACCCGCACGGCCTCGGCGAATTCGACGGCAGCCACCTCTACGAGCACGCCGACCCGCGCCAGGGCTTCCACCAGGATTGGAACACCCTGATCTACAATTACGGCCGGGCGGAGGTAAGCGGTTTCCTTTTGGCCAACGCGCTCTACTGGCTCGACCGTTTCCACGTCGACGGGCTGCGCGTCGACGCCGTCGCCTCAATGCTCTATCTCGACTACAGCCGCCGGCCCGGCGAATGGGTTCCCAACCGCCTCGGCGGCCGCGAGAATCTCGAGGCGATCGAGTTCCTGAAGGCCACCAACCGGGCGGTCTATGCCGGCTTCCCCGGCGCGATCACCGTGGCCGAGGAGAGCACCGCCTGGGAGGGTGTGTCGCGGCCCACCGAGTCCGGCGGCCTCGGCTTCGGCTACAAGTGGAACATGGGCTGGATGAACGACACCCTGCGCTACATGGCGAAGGAGCCGATCCACCGCCGCTTCCACCACCACGACCTCACCTTCGGCCTGTCCTACGGCTTCTCGGAGAATTTCGTGCTGCCGCTCAGCCATGACGAGACGGTGCACGGCAAGGGCTCGCTGATCGGCAAGATGCCCGGCGACGAGTGGCAGAAATTCGCCAATCTGCGCGCCTATTTCGGCTTCATGTGGAGCCATCCCGGCAAGAAGCTGCTGTTCATGGGCGGCGAGTTTGGCCAGCTCCGCGAATGGAACCACGACCGCGGCCTCGACTGGCATTTGCTCGACCGGCCGTTTCATGCCGGCCTGCAGCGCCTGGTCCGCGACCTCAACCGGCTCTACCGCGCCACCCCGGCGCTGCACCGCCTCGACTGCGACCCCGGCGGCTTCGAGTGGATCGACAACCAGGACGCCGAGAACTCGGTGCTGTCCTACCTGCGCCGCGGCCCGGGCGGCGAGAAGCCGGTCGTCGTGGTCTGCAACTTCACCCCCACGCCGCGCCACCCGTGCCGCATCGGCGTGCCGCAGGGCGGCATTTGGCGCGAACTGATCAACACCGACGCCACCGACTACGGCGGCAGCGGCCTCGGCAACCTCGGCACGGTGACGGCGGAACCGGTCGAATCCCACGGCCGCCCGCATTCGCTCGTGCTCTCCCTGCCGCCGCTCGGCACCCTGATCCTGCAGCCGGAGGGGTAGGGGTCAAAAAGGGGACGCTCCCCTTTTTTCTCCCTCGCCGCCCTGCCCCCGTCTGTTTCGGATGGGGAAAAAGGGGAGCGTCCCCTTTTTGACCCAGAGCTTCCCCTACCAAGAGTTCAGGCCGACCCGCTCGCCGTCCACGAATACCTCGGCCTTGTTGTCGCCCAGCTTTCTCCAGGTCTCGCATTCCCTCTTGAAATCATTGAACTTCCACGCCCTGCAGAACCGATCGCCTTCGATCGTCCAGGTCCCCGTGACATCGAGAGAACGGCCGTCCTCGAAGGTCGCCTGACCGACGCCATTTCCGTCCGGCGACAGCCTTACCTCTCCGGCATAGCCCTCTCCCGCGCCGCCGAGTTTGACCGTCAGGCCGTTCGCCAGCAGGGCCCGCAGCTCTTCTCCGGTCATGTCCTGCCGGCTGGCCATCCCGCCGGCCTGCATGCCCTGCGGGCTCGCGCAGGCCGCCAGCAGGCATACGGTCGCCAGGGTAACGATTGCCTTCGCTTTCATCATCGTGTCGCTCCTTCGTCCTCGCGCGGTCGAAAAGGGGACGCTCCCCTTTTCCATACCCGAGATGGACGGGGGCACGGTGGCGAGGAAAAATAGGGGAGCGTCCCCTTTTTTTGACCCGGCTGCGGTCTGCGCCGCGCCCCGGTGTGACCCGCGGGCTAGAACCCCTGCGGGTTGCCCTTCTCGATCTTGAAGGCGATCCGATAGCC
>JABDIP010000175.1 GCA_013003675.1 Inquilinus sp. | reverse complement strand
CCATGAGTGCCGAAATCCAGGTGCTGGAACACGACAAGCAGCGTGTGAACACGCTGGAACACCATTGGATGCCGTTCACCGCCAATCGCGAATTCAAGAAGGCGCCGCGCCTGATCGTGCGCTCCGAGGGCGTGTATTGCTGGAATCACAATGGCGGCAAGCTGATCGACGGCTCGTCCGGGCTGTTCTGCTGCCCGGCGGGTCATGGCCGCACGGAGATCGCCGACGCGGTCCATGCGCAGATGACCACCAACGACTACACCGCGTCCTTCCAGCTTGGTCACCCCGGCTCATTCGCCCTGGCGAGCAAGATCGCCAATCTGCTGCCGGAGTCGATGAACAGCGTGTTCTTCACCAATTCCGGATCGGAGTCGATCGACACGGCGTTGAAGATGGCCATGGCCTATCATCGCGCCCGCGGCGAGTCCCAGCGCATTCGGTTCGTGTCCCGCGAGCGCGCCTATCACGGCGTCAATATGGGCGGCGTCTCGCTATCCGGCATGGTCAAGAACCGCGAGACGTTTCCGGTGACCATGCCCAATGTCGTCATGATGCGGCACACCTGGCTGGAGGAGAACCGCTTCCAGCGTGGCCAGCCGACGAACGGCGCCGAACTGGCGAATGACTTGCAGCGCATTTGCGAAACCTATGGCGGTGCGACCATCGCCGCCGTGTTCGTCGAGCCGGTGGCCGGATCGACCGGCACGCTGGTGCCGCCGGTCGGCTACCTCCAACGGCTGCGCGAGATCTGCGACCAGCATGGCATCCTGCTGGTGTTCGACGAAGTGATCACCGGTTTTGGCCGTATGGGCACGCCGTTCGGCGCCGATGCCTTTGGCGTCACGCCGGACATCATCACCATGGCCAAGGCACTGACCAATGGCGCCATCCCCATGGGCGCCGTCGCCGTCCAGGACCACGTCTACGAGGCCGTCACCGAGTCGGCGCCGAAGAACGCTATCGAATTCTTCCACGGCTACACCTATTCCGCCCATCCGGCCGCCTGTGCCGCCGGCCTTGCCGCGCAGCAGATCTACGAGGCCGAGGGGCTGTTCGAGCGCGCCGCCGCGATGTCCGACTATTTCCTCGACGCGGTGTGGAGCCTGAAGGACCATCCGCTGGTCTTCGACATCCGCGGCTATGGCATGATGGCCGGCGTGGAGGTGCACGACGACGGCGCACCCGGCCGTCGCGGCGGCCAGCTCCAGAAGGACATGTTCTGGAACGGCATGCACGTGAAGTTCACCGGCGACACGGGAATCCTGGCGCCGGCCTTCATCGCGGAAAAGGCGCATATCGACGAGATGATCGACGTTTTCCGCAAGACCCTGGATCAATGCACCGTGGCCGCCTGAGGGTTACGCCAGACGCTCCCGGTGCCCGGCGTACCTGGTCCGTTGCTGCCGGGCCGGAACGATGGACGCCGAAATGGACGCTCTTCTCACTCTCAACGCCGGCAGCTCGAGCCTGAAATTCGCCCTGTACGCCGCGCGGGAGGCGGACGCGCCACTGTATCGTGGCCAGATCGAAGGCATCGGAACGGCGCCGAACGCCGAGATGACCGATGCGTCCGGCGGCGTGGTCGATACGCCGGAGTTGCCGGCGAGCAGCAGCCATGACTATGCCGGCCTCGTCGGCTGGCTGATCGCGCTCATTGGAGATCGCCTTGGTCTGACCCTTGTGGCCGCCGGGCGCCGGGTGGTCCATGGCGGCCCCCGCTTTGCCGCGCCGGTGATGGTCGATGCCTCGGTGATGGCGGAGGTTGAGCGCTTGATCCCGTTGGCCCGCAGCCACAACCCGCACAATCTGGCGGGCATGCGCGCCGTGGCCGAAACCTGGCCCGACCTGCCCCAGGTCGCTTGTTTCGACACCGCCTTTCATCGCACCATCCCCTGGGTCGGACGGGCGTTTGCCCTGCCCGGAGCGGTGACGGATCAGGGTATCCAACGGTACGGCTTTCACGGCCTCTCGTACCAGTCGATCGCAGAGCGGCTGCCCGCCATGGCCGGAGACCGGGCAACGGGCCGGTTCGTCGTCGCCCATCTCGGCAATGGTGCCAGCCTGTGCGCGCTGAGCGATCTGAAAAGCGTTGCGACGACCATGGGGCTGACGCCGCTGGACGGACTGGTGATGGGCAATCGGCCCGGCCAACTCGACCCCGGCGTTGTGCTGTATCTCTTCGAAGAGCTCGGCATGAGCGCGGTCGACGTCCGGCACATGCTGTTCGCGGAGTCCGGCCTGCTGGGCGTGTCGGGCGTCTCCAACGACATGCGGACCCTGCTCGACCGATCGGATCCCGGGGCGAAGCGCGCCGTTGACCTGTTCGTCTACCGCGCGGTGCGGGAGATCGGTGCGATGGCCGCTGTGCTCGGCGGTCTCGACGGGATCGTCTTCACTGGCGGGATCGGCGAACATGCGGCGCGCATCCGGTCCAGCATCTGCGCCGGTGCGGCCTGGCTCGGCGTTGCCCTCGACGAGGATGCCAACCGCCGAAACGCGACCCGGATCTCGGCTACGAACTCGACGGTCGAGATCTTCATCGTGCCTACCGACGAGGAGGGCGTGATTGCCCGGGAGACCCGTCGCCTTTGCGCCGCCTGACTTGCGTCTTGCCGCGCTCGCCGCGGCGAGCTTCCGGATCGCAATAGCAACGGACGACGAGCCCTTGGCGCCGGTGTCACGTTGGACTCGCGGAACGTCGCGAAGTTCATTGTCCGAGCCGAAGGCGCCGCCGCTTGGCACCCGCCCAGTCGGCATGTTTCCTTGACAAAGGTCAAGGAGCGGGGCGGCCGGTCGCCCTAACGTCACCATCGATCAGAGACCCATACATCTCAGAAGGGACGACTCCCATGGTGGCTTTGCGGATCGGTTGGCGGTGGAGCGGTGCGGCGTTGGCGGCTTTGCTCGCGTTTGCGGGTTTCCAGGGGCAGGTTTCGGCCCAGCAACAGCCGAGCGCCGAGTCGCTCGAGGAGCATGGCGACGCCGCTCCGGAATACACACCGGAGCTCGAATCCATGCGGGATATCGTGCCGATTTTCCCCGGCACGGTGCCCGGCGTCTCGGGCATGACCGAGGTCGAATACGGCCAAGCCACACGCATCTATTTCGAGCGTTGCGCCGGCTGTCATGGGGTGTTACGCGGCGGTGCCACCGGCAAGCCGTTGACAACCGATATCACGCGAGACCTCGGCATCGACTATCTCGAGGCGTTCATCACTTACGGCTCGCCGGCCGGCATGCCGAATTGGGGCACCTCGGGCGACATGACCGAGGATGAAGTGAACCTGATGGCGCGGTACCTGCTGCACGAACCGTCGGAGCCTCCGGAATGGGGCATGGCGGAGATGCAGGCGAGCTGGAAGGTGCTCATCCCGGTCGCCGAGCGGCCGACCAGCAAACAGAACGACATCGAGATCGAGAACCTGTTCTCGGTGACGCTGCGCGACACCGGCGAGGTAGCGCTGATCGACGGGTCGAGCTACGAGATCCACCAGATCGTCGAGACCGGCTATGCGGTGCATATCTCGCGCATCTCGGCGTCAGGCCGGTACATCTACGTCATCGGACGCGACGCCAAGATCAGCCTGATCGATATGTGGATGGAATTGCCGGAGGTGGTCGCGGAGATCAAGGTCGGCATCGAGGCGCGCTCGGTGGAGACCTCGAAGATGGAGGGCTGGGAAGACCGCTACGCCATCGCCGGCTCCTACTGGCCGCCGCAATACGTCATCATGGAAGGCGAGACCCTGGAGCCGCTCCGCATCGTCTCGACCCGCGGCTACACCGTCGACACCCAGGAATACCATCCGGAGCCTAGGGTCGCCTCGATCGTCGCCTCGCACTTCCAGCCCGAGTTCATCGTCAACGTCAAGGAGACCGGCCAGATCCGGCTGGTCAACTACGAGGACCTGAACAACCTGCGGGAGACGACCATCCCCGCCGAGCGGTTCCTGCACGATGGCGGCTTCGATTCTACCGGACGTTACTTCCTGGTCGCCGCCAATGCGCGCGACACCATTGCGGTGATCGACACGGTGGACCGGGTATTGGTCGGCCTGATCAACTCGCAGGGGGCGACGCCGCATCCCGGCCGCGGCGCGAACTTCGTGCATCCGCAATACGGGCCGGTGTGGGCGACCAGCCATCTCGGCGACTGGATGGTTACGCTGATCGGCACCGACCCGGCAGGCCACCCCGGACAGGCCTGGCAAGTGGTCCAGACCCTCGAGGGTCAGGGCGGCGGATCGCTGTTCATCAAGACCCATCCGAACTCGCGCAACCTGTATATCGACACCCCGCTCAATCCGCTGGAGGAGATCGCTTCGTCGGTGGCAGTGTTCGACCTCGACGATCTGGATGCCGGCTATACCGTGTTGCCTATTGGCGAATGGTCGGGCATCGACGAGGGCGTGCGCCGGGTCGTCCATCCCGAATACAACAAGGATGGGACCGAGGTCTGGTTCTCGGTGTGGAACGCCCAGGGGCAGGAATCGGCGATCGTCGTCGTCGACGATGCGACCCGGACGTTGAAGCACGTCATCCGCGACCCGCGGCTGGTGACGCCGACCGGTAAGTTCAACGTCTACAACACGCAGCACGACATCTACTGACGACCCGTGTCGGGGCGGCCTCGCGCCGCCCCGGCCGCTTCGGAACCGGGAGGTGTTGGACCATGCGCGAGCAGACGCGATATCCGGTCGCGATCGTCGGGGCCGGCCCCGGCGATCCGGAGTTGCTGACGGTCAAGGCGTTGCGGTTGCTCGGCGATGCCGATGCGGTCGTCTATGACCGCTTGGTCTCCGCCGAGGTCCGGGCGCTCATTCCGGCCGGGGCGATGCAGGTCTTCGTCGGCAAGGCGAGCAACTGCCATCCGACTCCGCAGGACGAGATCAACGATCTGATCGTCCGGCTGGCCCGCGGCGGCCGCCGGGTCGTCCGTCTCAAGGGCGGCGACCCCTTCGTCTTCGGCCGCGGCAGCGAGGAGGCCGAGCACCTGGCACTGCATGGCGTGGCCTTCGAGGTCGTGCCCGGCATCACCGCGGCATCCGGCTGCGCCAGCGCGGCCGGCATTCCGCTTACCCACCGCGGGCTCGCAACCGGCGTTCGTTTCGTCACCGGCCACCGGTCGCACGATGGCGACCTCGACCTGAACTGGTCGAGTCTGGCCGATCCGGAGACGACCCTGGTCGTCTATATGGGCCTCGCCAATCTGCCGACGATCCGCGACCGGCTGATCGAGGCCGGTCTGCCGGCCGAAACGCCGGCCGCCGCCATCGCCTGCGGAACCACGCCGGATGAGCGCATCTGCGGCGGCATGCTTGCGGACCTGCCCGAACTGGCTCTCGCCGAGGGGCTCAAGGCGCCGGTGCTGTTGGTCATCGGCCGTGTGGTCGCACTCGCCGAAACCTGGGGCTCGGTCGGCCGCCTGCCGGCCGACGTCGTGCGGATCCGGGAACTCGTGGCCGAACATGGCTAGCCGACTGCCGTCGCTGGCAATCAGCGTCTTTGCCTTCGCCATGGCGTCCGGGGCCGCGGCGGCGGAAATCTCGGCAGCCCGCGAGAGCGAGTTGAAGACCCTGCTGCTGCATGATTGCGGTGCGTGCCATGGGATGACGCTGAGGGGTGGTCTGGGGCCGCCACTGGAACCCGCACGGATCGCCTGGCAGTCGGAAGAGGTGCTGGCTGCGGTGATCCTGGACGGAGTCCCGGGAACGCCGATGCCGCCCTGGCGCTTCGAGATTGCCCCGGAGGAGGCGGTCTGGCTGGCCCGGCTATTGAAACAGGGGCTGCCGGATGAGAGTTGATCGCCGCCTGGCCGGGTTCGCCGCGGCGCTTTCGTGCCTGATCTCGGCCTCGGCCCTGGCCGACGAGCTTCGCGGTACCGGGGACCTCGGCCTCGTCGTCGAGCGGGCCTCGGGCCGGATCAACATCATCGAGACGACAAACCCATCGGTGCTTCATACGGTCGAGGGGCTCGGCGACCTGTCGCACGCCTCGGCGGTGTTCTCGCCGGATGGCCGCTATGCGTACCTCTTCGGGCGCGACGGCGGGCTCAGCAAGGTGGACATGCTGACCGGCCGGCTGGTCGAGCGGGTCATGCAGGCCGGCAACGCCATCGGCGGCGCGATCTCCCAGGACGGCACGCTGATCGCGGTCTCGAATTACGACCCGGGTGGCGTGCGGGTGTTCGACGCCGAGACATTGGCGCCGGTGGCCGATATTCCGGCGATCTATGGCGACGGCGCCGGCCGGTCGAAGGTTGTCGGGCTGGTCGACGCGCCGGACCAGCGTTTCGTCTTCAGCCTGTACGACGCCGGCGAGATCTGGGTCGCAGACTTCGCCGACCCTGGCGATCCGCAGATCACCCGCTTCGCCGATATCGGGCGGCAGCCCTATGACGGCCTGATCACACCCGACGGACGCCACTATCTGGCCGGGCTGTTCGGCGAGGACGGCATTGCCCTGCTCGACCTCTGGGATCTCGATGCGGGCGTACGCCGCATCCTCGACGGCTATGGCCACGGCGAGGACCCGCTGCCGGTGTACAAGATGCCGCATCTGGAGGGCTGGGCCAGCGCCGGAGACGTGCTGTTCCTGCCGGCGGTGGGCCGCCACGAAGTGCTGGTCGTGGATCGCGCCAACTGGCGGGAGGTCGGCCGCATCGCCGTGCGCGGTCAGCCTGTCTTTGCCGTCGCGCGGCCGGACGGCAGACAGGTCTGGGTGAATTTCGCCCATCCCGACAACGACTCCGTGCAGATCATCGATGTGCCGAGCCGCGAGATCATCCACACGGTCGAGCCCGGCGAGGCGGCGCTGCACATGGAGTTCACGCCGCGCGGCGGGCAGGTGTGGATCTCGGCGCGCGACTCGAATGTCGTCCGGGTCTATGACACGCGCACCTTCGAGCCGGTCGCCACTTTGCCCATGGAAACGCCCAGTGGGATATTCCTGACCGCCCGGGCGCACCGCATTGGATTGTGAGGCGGTGATGGATTGCGGTTCTACCTACGACACGCTGGATCGGCGCCTGCTGGACGAATTTCAGCGCGGCTTTCCGTTAACGGAGCGGCCCTTCGCCGATCTCGCCGAGCGCCTGCAGACGGGAGAGGGCGAGGTCATCGAGCGACTGCGGCGGCTGAAGGAGGAGGGCGCCGTGTCGCGGGTCGGTGCCGTCGTGGCGCCGCATGCCCTCGGCAGGAGCACGCTGGCCGCCCTGGCTGTGCCGGCCGAGCGGCTCGACGAAATCGCCGAACTGGTGAGCGGCTACCACGAGGTCAATCACAACTATGAGCGGGAGCACCGCTTCAATCTGTGGTTCGTCGTCACGGCGGAGGACGAGGACGCAGTGGCGGCGGTGCTCGACGATATCGCCCGACGCACCGGGCTGGAGCCGCTCGACCTGCCGCTTCTCGAGCCGTTCCACCTCGATCTGGGATTTGCCCTGCAATGGCGCTGAACGACAAGGACCGGCGATTGCTGCACGCCCTGCAGGATGGCCTGCCGCTGGTTCCACGACCCTATGCGGCGGTGGCCGAAGCGGTCGGCTTGTCCGAGGCCGACGTGGTGGCACGGCTCGCCCGGCTTGCCGATGAGGGCGTCGTCAAGCGCTTCGGCGTCGTCGTGCGCCACCGCGAACTGGGCTATCGCGCCAATGCGATGACCGTCTGGGACGTGCCCGACGAAGCGGTCGCGGCGACGGGTCGGCGTCTGGCGGAGCTCGATTTCGTCACCCTGTGCTACCGCCGTCCGCGGCGTCTGCCCGACTGGCCCTACAATCTGTTCGCGATGATCCACGGCCGCGACCGGGCGTCCGTGCTGCGCCTGGTGGAGCAGGCGACCGAGGTCGCCGGCCTGGCCGGCCATCCGCGGGCGATCCTGTTCAGCCGTCGCGGCTTCAAGCAGCGCGGGGCGCGGTATCTCGGCCAACCTGCCCGGCCCGAGCCGGCGCTCGCGGGATGAAGGCGATGCACGAGATCGACGCCGTCGACCGGCGCATCATCAACGAACTCCAGGGCGGGTTTCCCTTGTCGCCGCGCCCCTATGCCGAGGCGGCGGAGCGGCTGGAAATGGATGAAGGCGAACTGATCGAGCGTCTGCAACGCCTGCTCGACGATGGCGTGCTGACCCGCTTTGGCCCGATGTATCACGCCGAGCGCATGGGCGGCGGCCTGACGCTCGCCGCCATGCAGGTGCCGGAGGACCGTTTCGAGGCGGTGGCGGAGCAGGTCAACGCCCACCCCGAGGTCGCGCACAACTACGCCCGCGACCATGTCCTCAACATGTGGTTCGTCGTCGCCACCGACCGGCCGGACGCGATCGGCGAAACCCTGAAGGCGATCGCCGCGGAAACCGGGCTCGAGGTCTTCGACATGCCCAAGTTGCGCGAATTCTTTGTCGGGCTGAGGTTCGAGGCATGATGGCGGCGGCAGCGATCCTCGGGGGTACCCGGCCGCTGGTCCTGGATGGGATCGACCGGGCGATCGTACGTGCGACCCAGGCCGGGCTGCCGCTCACCGCCGCACCCTACCGGGCCATCGGCGAGGCGGTCGGGATCAGCGAGGCCGAGGTTATCCGTCGCATGACCGCCATGCTGGAACACGGCGTCATCCGCCGGATTGGCGCGGTGCCGAACCACTATCGGCTAGGCTATCGCGGCAACGCGATGTCGGTGTGGGACGTGAGCAACGACCGGGTCGAGGCGATCGGAGAGAAGATCGGCGCCCTCGACTTCGTTTCCCATTGCTATTGGCGGCCACGTCACCCGCCGCTTTGGCCCTATAATCTGTTCGCCATGGTGCATGGGCGTACGCGGGACGAGGCAATGGAGAAGGTGGCTCGGATCGCCGAAATCCTGGGAACCGAGGATCGCGGGCACGATGCGCTGCTCAGCAGCCGGATCCTGAAGAAGACCGGTCTCAGGATCGCCGGCTAGCGGGAGAGGGCCAATGTTCCGTATCACCCAATTCATGCGCGAGCTGGTCGATCCGACCCCGCTGCGACCCAGGCGCGAGCCAAGCGGGCCGGTGGTGATCTGGAACCTGGTCCGGCGCTGCAACCTGACCTGCAAGCACTGCTATTCCGGGTCGACGAACACCGATTTTCCGGGCGAGCTGAGCACCGACGAGGTGTTCACCGTGATGGAGGATCTGAAGGCATTCGGGGTGCCGGTGCTGATCCTGTCCGGCGGTGAGCCGCTGATGCGGAAGGACATCTTTGCGATCTCGCACCGCGCCAAGGCACAGGGCTTCTACACCGCGCTCTCCAGCAACGGCACGCTGATCGACGCCGCGACCATCGACGAGATCGCCGCCGTCGACTACGACTATGTCGGCGTCAGCCTCGACGGCATCGGCGCAACCCATGACCGCTTTCGGCGCCAGGAGGGCGCCTTCGACCAGGCGCTGAACGGGCTGCGCCTGTGCCGCGAGCGCGGGCTCAAGGTCGGGCTGCGCTTCACGATGACCCAGGACAATCAGCACGAACTGCCGGATCTGCTGGCGCTGATGGAACGCGAGGATATCGACAAGTTCTACTTCTCGCATCTCAACTACGGCGGCCGCGGCAACATCAACCGCGGCGACGATTCCGAACTGACGGCGACCCGTGGGGCGATGGACATGCTGTTCGACGCCGCGCTGGCATCGGTCCGCAGCGGCCGCCATCGAGAGTTCGTGTCCGGCAACAACGATGCCGACGGGGCTTATCTGCTGCTGTGGGCGATGCGGCGGTTCCCCGATCGTGCCGACCATCTAAGGGCCAAGCTGGAGCAGTGGGGCGGCAATGCGTCCGGCATCAATGTCGCCAACATCGATAATCTCGGCAATGTCCACCCGGATACCTTCTGGTGGCACCACACGCTCGGCAATGTGCGGGAGCGACGCTTCTCGGAGATATGGACCGATCTCTCCGACCCGATCATGGCCGGGCTAAAGCGACGCCCGCGCCAGATCGGCGGCCGGTGTGGCGATTGCCACTACTTCGCCATCTGCAACGGCAACACACGGGTGCGCGCGCATCAGATCACCGGCGATCCGTGGGCGGAGGACCCCGGCTGCTACCTGACCGACACCGAGATCGGCGTCGAGGATGCGGGCGAACGGGTGCCGATGGTGGGCTATCTCGGAAAGCGGAAATATGTGGCGGCGTCTTAGCCCGGCCGCTGGGTGCCTCGTCTTCGGCCTGACCTTGCCGGCGATCGCGGCGGAAACCGATTCGCCGGCCGAGACGCTCTTCGGCGAGCATTGCGCCGCCTGTCACGGCGCCGATCGGCTGGGCGGGACCGGCCCGGCGCTGCTGCCGGAGAGCCTGGCGCGGTTGCGGCCCGAGCGGGCGCGGTCGGTCATTGCGGAGGGCCGCGCGGCGACACAGATGCCGGCCTTCGGCGACGTGCTGGCGGGCGACGATATTGACGCGCTGGTTTCCTTTGTCTACACGCCGCTTCCCGAGCCGCCAGGCTGGGATCTCGCCGACATGCGGGGCAGCCACATCTTGGCGCCAGGCGACGAGCCCCTGCCGGTCGCGCCGGTCTACGACGCCGATCCCTTGCACCTCTTCGTCGTGGTGGAGAGCGGCGATCACCACGTCTCGATCCTCGACGGCGATCGGCTCGAGCCGATCCACCGGTTTCCGAGCCGTTTCGCTCTCCATGGCGGACCGAAATTCTCGCCCGACGGGCGCTTCGTCTATTTTGCCTCGCGCGACGGCTGGATCACGAAGTACGACCTCTACGGCCTTCAGGTCGTGGCCGAGATCCGCGCCGGCATCAACACGCGCAACATCGCCCTGTCCCATGACGGCGCGGTCGTCGCCGTCGCCAACTACCTGCCGCACACCCTGGTCATGCTCGACGCGACCGATCTGTCGCCGTTGACGGTCATCCCGACCAAGGGCATGCGCAACGGCCCGACCTCGCGGGTGAGCGCGGTCTATCAGGCGGCGCCGCGCGAGAGTTTCATCGTCGCCTTCAAGGACATCCGCGAGGTCTGGGAGATTCCCTACGGTACCAGCCCGAGGCCAGTGTTCAGCGGCCTTGTCCACAATTACGAGCCGGGGCGGGAGGAGGCGCTGGCGCAAGCCGCCGAGCGCTTTCCGATCCGGCGTATCGAGGTTGAGGCGCCGCTCGACGATTTCTTTTTCGGTCCCGGCTATCGGGTGCTGATCGGCGCCTCGCGCGAGGGCGGGGCCAGCGTCGTGCATCTCGATGTCGGACGGACCATCGCCCATCTGCCGATCGACGGCCTGCCGCATCTGGGATCGGGCATCACCTGGCGAATGGGCGACCGCACGGTGATGGCCACGCCGCACCTGCGCGCCGACGCCGTCAGCGTCATCGACATGGAGAACTGGGAGGTCGTGCGCCGCATCGAGACGCTGGGCCCCGGCTTCTTCATGCGCAGCCACCGGAATTCGCCCTATGCCTGGGTCGACGTGTTCTTCGGGCCCAACAGCGACGCCCTGCACGTCATCGACAAGCAGAGCCTGGAGATCGTCGCCACGTTGCGGCCGGACCCGGGCAAGACCGCCGCCCATGTCGAGTTCACCCATGACGGGCGCTATGCCCTGGTCAGCATCTGGGACATGGAGGGCGCGATCGCCGTGTACGATGCCGTCACATTGGAGGAGGTCGCCCGCATTCCGATGGTGCGACCCTCGGGAAAGTACAATGTCTTCAACAAGATCACCCTCGAAGAAGGCACCAGCCACTAGCGCCGCCACGGGTGCGGCGACGCTGGTGCTGTGCGGCCACGGCACGCGCGGCCGCGGCGGCGTTCTGGAACGCCACGCGGCGGCGATCCGCGCCCGGACCCTGTTCGCGGATGTCCGCGTCTGCAGCCTGTATGGCGCGCCAGCTCTGGCTACGGTGCTCGACCAGATTTCGGCGCCGCAAGTCCAGGTGGTGCCCTGGCTGATGTGCGCCGGGTACACGATGGACCGGCTTTCGGAGACGGTCGACGCCCATCCGGCGGCCGATCGCATCGTCCTGAGCGAGCCGATCGGTGTGCTGCCCGGCATCGCCGATCTGACCTCAAACATCGCCGCGGCCGCCTGTCGCCGGCGCCATTGGACTCCGGAGGAGACCGGCCTGCTGCTGATCGCTCACGGCAGTGGGCGCAACCCGATATCGGCGGAGACGACCCGTTGGCACGCCGCCCGCATCGCCGCGACAGGCCGCTTCGGTGCTATCGCCACGGCGTTTCTGGATGAACCGCCGTCGCCGGCCGAGGCGCTGGCCGGCCTCGACACGCCGAACTGCGTTGCTGTCGGCCTGTTCGCCGAGCGCAGCCTGCATGGCGAGGAAGATGTGCCGCGATTGCTGGGGACGGACCGCGTCGTGGACTATACCGGCCCGATCGGGACCGCGCCGGACCTCGTCGACATCAGCGGCGCCCAGGCGCGTGCGACGCGGCGACGCCGGGCCCCTGACGCGGCCTAGCGGTCGCCACGCGCCGGGTACAAGGACTTCGGCCGGTTGGTCCACATCTCCCGGGCCAGTGCTTCCGCCTCTGCCTGACCCGAAGTTCGACCCAAGAGGCGCAGGGCGATTGCGGCGGTGCCGACAATCGCCGCCGTCGGCGCCGCGGCGTCATCCTCGCCGCGCCACAGCGACACCAGGCGGTCCGGCCGCAAGGGCTCCTCGCGCCAGCCGAAACGGTCGTCGGGCAGGACCGCCGCCCATTCCTCGAGCGTTGGCACGCCGTCGCTCAGCAGGGCGACGCGACAGGGCTTGTTGGGATTGCGCTGTGCCTCGCCGCCGGCGCCCTTGAAGATGGCCGCCTGCGGCTGCCCGAGCAGGCGGGCGGCCGTCTGGTGCAGGTCGATGTAGTTGGGGTGGAAGACACCCTGCATCTGACAGGGCGCCGCCGCCGGGTTGAGTTCGCGGGCATAGGTGTTCGCCGGCGAGCGGAGACCGAGCAGGGGTCGTAGGTCGAACAGTGCGTCGAGCGCCGGACAGAATACGCCGAGCGGCAGGTAGGCGAAACAATCGCGGTCGATCGCGGCGGCGGCTTCGGCCGCCGATGCCGCCGGCCGGATGCCGAGCGCCGCGAGGCAGGCCGGCGTGCTCGCCGGACCGTCGCCCGCGATGCAGTGGATCAGAACCCGCACGCCGTTGGCGGCGAGCAGCAGGGCGGCGAGCAGGAAATAGGGAAGCTGCTTGTGCCGGTCAGCGTAGGAAGGCCAATCGAGTTCGGCCCGCAGCGCCGGGGCCCGGTCGATCGTGTCGCGCGCCGCCGCGACGAATCCGGCCAACTCTTCCGCCGTCTCCTTGCGGTAGCGCAGCACGGCCAGGAAAGCGCCGATCTGTACCGGCTCCGCGGCACCGGCGAGGATCATCCGCATGGCCGTCTCGGCCTCGTCGCGCGACAGCGCGCGCGATAGCTTGCTGCCCTTGGCCACGACGCGCACGAAGCCGGCGAAGCGGTGCTCTTCGGCGGCCGGCTGCTCGGCCGTGGCCATAGGCGCCGCCGCCAACTCCGTTCGTCGATCCGACGCCGCGCTCTGTCCGTCCGCCATCGCACACCTTGCCGGTTGCCGTTGGTCCAGTTCCCCAGCGAACCAGGAGTGTGGAGCATAGTCGGGAGGAATGCAGCCACTTTGCCTTGACGCCGGTCAAGGGTGCCGGTCAGGGCAACATCCGGTGCAGCCGGGCATCCTGGGTCCGGAAATGCGTCTGGAACCATTCGCCGAGATGCTGCGCCAGCACGTCCTCGTAGTTCGCGTAGAGGTCGTGCTCCACATTGTCCATAATATCGCGAATGCCGTCGAGCAGCCGTTCGTGCTCGACCTTGTGGGCCTCGA
>JABDIP010000161.1 GCA_013003675.1 Inquilinus sp. | reverse complement strand
GGCGAGAAGATGGGCAAATCGGTCGGCGGCGCCGTCTGGCTCAGGCCGCATCGGCTGAGTCCGTACGATTACTGGCAGTTCTGGCGCAACACCGAGGACGCCGATGTCGGACGATTCCTGCGCCTGTTCACCGATTTGCCACTCGACGAGATCGCCCGGCTGGAGTCGCTGGGCGGGGCGGAGATCAATGAGGCGAAGAAACTGCTGGCGACCGAGGCGACCAGACTCTGCCACGGCAACCAAGCGGCGATGGAGTCGGCCGAGACCGCCCGGCAGACCTTCGAACAGGGCGAATCCGCCGCCGGACTGCCGACCATCGACCTGCCGCGAAACCAGCTCGAGGGCGGCATCCCCGCCTATCGCTTGTTCCCGATCGCCGGCCTGGCCGAATCGAATGGCGCGGCACGTCGGCTGATCAAGGGTGGCGGCGCTCGGCTGAACGATCGCCGTATCGATGTCGAGGAACAACCGATCGGCCTTGGCGACATCGGCGACGACGGCGTGCTGAAACTGTCGGCCGGCAAGAAGCGCCACGCCTTGGTGCGCGCTGTCTAGATCAAGATCGATGCCCCCATCCGACCCTGCAAAAAAGGGCCTGTCGGAGGCCTGCCTATTCGTCCTGCCTTACCGGTGGACGAACGTCCTCCTCCAGCTCGCCGCGGCCGAGTCGGTCGTCGAGGAAGAAAATGTTGCGTAGCAGGCCCGGCGCCAGAACCGACAAGGGGTTGACCGTCACCACCGGCTCCCGCAGCGGGCCCTCGGCGGAATAGGCGAAGGCGAACACGCCCTGGCCGGTGCCGCCGGTCAACAACGTGCCCAGGATCGGGATCGCGCCGATCAGCTGGTTGACGCCATAGATCGGCACAATCGACCCCTCCGCCCGCATCCGGTCGTTGCCGAAGTCGAATTCGCCGTTGAGCGTCAGCCCCAGCGCGCCACCCGAGGTGCGGGCATCGTGCAGCGACAGCACGTCGTCGGCGAAGGTGTAGCCACTGTTCAGCCGGTTGAATGACAGCCCTTCCGTCGACAGCACGTTCTCCAGCCCGCCCAGCGACAGCGCCGCCAGCAGCCGGCCCAGCGCCGGCATGGCGACGGCACGGTATTCGCGCATCTCGATGCTGCCGGCCAACGGACCGCTGCGCTGCTCGCGGATCCCGGTGACCCGTAACTGGCCGCCCTGGATATTGCCGGTGATCCCGAGCGCCCGCAGCGCGGCGCCGGCGTCATCGGCGTTCAGGGTGAACTGGTGGTCGCCGTCCGACACCGGTTCGTACCGTCCGCGCAGCGCGTGGCCGGTGTCGGTACGGGCGGCAATATCGAACTCGTTCCAGCCCCGCGGATCGCGAACCGCCAATCCCGACACCTCCGAAAGCGTACCGGCATCGGCGGCGATCACCTCGTCGAAAGCGACGGTCACCTGCAGCGGCGTAAGCTCGCCCGGCACGGGCTCTTCCGCCGTTTCTTCGGGCAGTTCCCCCGCCGCCTCAGCCTCCGCCATTGCCGCTGTCGCGCGGTCGAGGAGTGGCCTTGCATCCAGGCGTGTCCCCCGGGCGGAGACCGCGTAGCCGCCGTCCGCGGTGCGCATCAGGGCGGCGACGATGTCGGTCTCGCCATGCCGGAATTCTGACAGCCGAACCTCGCGCAGCGCCGCCGTCTCGGGGTCGAAGGCGGCGCTGCCGACCAGTTGCAGCCCGCCGCCATCGACCGTGAAGGTTGGGATATCCGAAAGCCGCGCCTCGTTCAGACGCAACTCGACCGCCGCGGAGGCCGCCTCGCCGAACGGCTTGGTCCAGCCGATTTCATCCAGTCGTATCGTCGCATCGACCAGATCGAGTTCCGCCGCCATGGTCGCCAGTTTTCGGTCGACGTCGACGTAGCGCAAATCGACACCGACCGCGCCCTCCCAATTCCGGTAGAAATCGATCCCCAGCGACACGAGGTCGGCCCGCTCGAGGCGGCCCGACGCAACGAGCCGCGTCCGGAATTCGCGGCCGGCGCCGAAGTTCTCGGTCCAGCGAAAGGCGACCGGAGCCGCGCGCAACAGGCCTTCGCCCTCCACCTCCATTCCCCGCCCGTCGAGGTCCAGGGAACCGGTGATGCCGGTCACCTCGCCGATCCTGGCCTCGCGGATCGTGACATTGTCCAGATTGGCGCCGACGCCGATGCCGACCTGATCGAAAGTCGTCCGCCTGCCGAGCAGCGGAAAGGCAAAGCGGAGGCGTCCGGCGAAGTCGCCGGTGACGGAATCCGGGTCGAGGCCCAGTTTGCTGACATAACCCAGCCGCGGGCTATCGGCCACCTCGAGCGCGGTGGTCAACGGACCGGCAACGACCAGTTCGATGTCGATGTCTTGTACCTGATCGCCGAAACCGGTGATGACGATGTCGGCCTCGGTCATCGCGAGGTCCAGCAACCGCCCGCTCTCGAGCGCCAGGGTGAATGAATCGGCGTCGAATACCGCCCCGCCCACGACTTCGGAGACCGGAGGCAACCCGTCCAGATAATTGACCTTGAGACCGTCGAAGGCGATAGCGCCGCCGATCGCGTCGAGCCGGGCCGGGCCGTCGTCGCCGATCGGCAATCGCGCCGAAAGTCGAACGGAGGCTTTCCGGACGATGCCCAGCGATAGGTTCCGGGTCACCCAGCCCCGTGCCGGCGGCGCCAGGTCTTGCGGCCAATAGCTGGCGATGAGATCGGTCGGTAGGTTTTCCAACTCCGCTTCGGCCTCGACCCGCAGCCCGCCAGCCGACGTAGCCAAGGTCGTCGAGCCACGCAGCTTAGGGCCTCCGAGATCGACGAGAAAACGGTCGATGACCATGCGGTTGCTGGTGGCGTCGATGATGCCCGAAAGGGCCAGGCCGGCCACCGGCAAGGGCGCCGGGTAGAACTGGTCGACCCGGAGTTGTCCCGCTCCGCTCTGCAAAACGAAGGCCACGTGCTCGAACGCCAGCCCCGGCCCGAAACGGGCGGTCGCGGTACCGAAGACCGGCGTTGCGACGATTTCGAGCGGTTTCAGCAACGGGTCCAGGGCGGCGAGTTCCGCCGGGACGAAATTCGCGATGGTGACGCGAAGCGAGGTCTCGTCTTCCTCTAGCGCGTGGTCGAATTCGGCGGTCACCGCCGCCAGCCGGCCACGGATATCGGCATCGAGCATTACCGAGCCACGGACCGCCCCTTCGGACCGGCGGAGCGCCACCTCCGCCCGCGGCGCCGTCCAGGCGACGCCCAGCAGGCGATCGTCCACGGTAATCTCGGCGTTCGTCACCTCCAACCGCTCGATCGCGGCCATCGGCACGTCGCGGCTGCCGGGTGGCGCAGTCAGAGCCGCCAGCAGCGGCTCGACAACATCCACCCGCGGCTGTTGGTCCGCATCCGGCGCGTCGCCCGCGGCGCCGAGACCGAAGACGAACTCGCCGCTCTCGGTTCGGGTCACCTGAAGGCGCGGGCCGACCAGTACGATGCGCTCGGGAAGCACGCGGCCGGTCAACAGCGCCGGCACGCTGAGCGCCAGCTCGGCCTCGGGCACCGCGGCAACCGTCGACCCGGTCTCGTCGGTCAGGCGCATGTCCACCGCCACGAAAGTCAGCGGCTCGGCGAAGCCGTCCCAGCGCACCAAGGTGCTGCCGAGGTCGAGGCGGAGGCGTCCCTCGGCCATCCCGGACTCGAGATAGGGGGTCAGGAAGTCGGCCTCGATCGGCCCGCTCGACAGCCGCCAGGCGAGCAACGCCGTCAGCACCGCCAGCCCGGCGACGACGAAGCCAAGCCCTTCCAGGATGTAGCGGGTGCCGCGGCGGATCATCGGGTCAGCCGGCTCCGCCGGCGGCGCGGCGGCGGCTTGACCCGGTCTCGGCCTTGGCCGACCCTGGTCGTCGAGTCCTTTTCCGGCACCAGGCAGGCAGGCCCAAACCGTTGTTCTTGAGCGTCGAAAACTGGCCGCAGCCAGCCGATCCCGACCGTGCGGCGCTGGGGCTGGAGCGGCTGCGCGAGCGCGCGGCGCAGGCGGGCGATCCAGAACTGCCGGCCCTCGTCGAACGACTGGCGGCGAACCGCAACGGCCATGCGCTGCTGCAGGCGGTCCTGGGCAACAGCCCGTTCCTGACCGAATGCATGCTGCGCGATCCGGCCTTCCTGCTCCGGCTGATCGAGGATGGTCCGGATGCCACGCTCATGGCCTTGCTGGACGACACCGAGCAGGCCCTCGCGGCCGAGAATGACCAGAAGCGGCTGATGACCGGGCTGCGCCGCTTGAAGGACCGGGCGGCCTTGCTGATCGCCCTGGCCGATATCGCCGGTCTGTGGTCGTTCGAACTGGTCACCGGGGCGCTGAGTTGGACGGCCGAGACAGCGCTCAGGCTCGCCATACGCCATCTGTTGCGACAGACCGCCGCGCGCGGCGCCATCGAACTCGCCGACGAGGCAAAACCGGAGGTCGAATCGGGTCTGATCGTCCTGGCCATGGGCAAGCTTGGGGCCGGCGAGCTCAACTTCTCCAGCGATATCGACCTGATCATCCTGTACGACGACGCCCGCGTGCGTATGACCGGCGGGCACGAGATGGCCCGGACCTTTGTGCGGATTGCCCGCGATCTGGTGCGCATTATGGAAGAGCGGACCGCCGACGGCTATGTTTTCCGGACCGATCTTCGGCTGCGGCCGGACCCGGGCGCCACACCGCTGGCGGTGTCGGTCACCGGGGCCGAGGGCTACTACGGCAGCATGGCGTTGAACTGGGAGCGGGCGGCGATGATCCGCGCCCGGCCGGTCGCCGGCGACATCGCCGCTGGCCATGAGTTCCTGCACGCCATCTCCCCCTTCGTCTGGCGCCGTTTGCTCGATTTCGCGGCGGTACAGGACATTCACAGCGTAAAGCGGCGAATACATGACGCCCGAGGGCACGAAAAGATCCGCGTCGCCGGCCACAACATCAAGCTCGGGCGCGGCGGCATTCGGGAGATCGAGTTCTTCGTTCAGGCCCAGCAGCTGCTTTTTGGCGGCCGCGATCCGCTCTATCGGACAGCGCAGACCGTCGACGCGCTGACGGTCTTGGCACAAACCGGTCGCACGGAGGCGGATACCGCGACCGCGCTTGCCGACGATTACCGCTTCCTTCGCCGCGTCGAGCATCGACTGCAGATGATCGAGGACCAGCAAACCCACACCCTGCCCGAGGACGAAGCCGGGGTGGACGGGCTGGCGGCGTTCCTCGGCTTCGGCGATCCGCTGGCGTTCCGCCAACGGATTCAGGGAACCCTGCAGCGCGTCGGCGCCCAATACGACAAGCTGTTCGAGGGGGCACCGGTCGCGCCCGGCCAGGCATCGCTGGTCTTCGTCGGCGCGGATCTGGACGAGGATACGCTGACGGCGATCGGTGCCATGGGATTCGGCAATCCCGAGGCTGTGGTCGATACCGTGCGAGGCTGGCTCCACGGCCGCTACCGGGCGACCCGAAGCGAACGCACCCGCGGCATGCTGCACGAGTTGGCGCCAACCATCCTCGACGCGTTGGCGAAGACGCCGAACCCGGACGGCACGCTGGCCCGGTTCGACGAATTCCTTGCCCGGCTACCCGCAGGCATTCAGCTTTTCGCCTTGTTCTATTCCAATCCGCACCTGTTGCGTCTGATGGCCGAGATCCTCGGCACCTCGGCGCGGCTCGCCGACCACCTCGCGCGCAATCCGGCGCAGTTCGACAGCGTTCTGATGCCGGGCTTTCTCGAAGAACTGCCCGATGTGGCCGCCCTGACCGCCGAGTTGGACGTGATGATGGCAGCGGCGCCGGACTACGAGGAGACCCTCAACGCCCTGCGCCGTTTCACCAACGACAACCGGTTCCGGGTCGGGGTCCAGATGCTGCGCGGCATGGAGCGGGCGCAAGACTTCGGCAGGTTCCTGACCGACGTGGCGGACGCGGCGCTGTGCGCACTGGGTCCCCGTGTCCAGGCGGAATTCGCGCGCCGCCACGGCGGTTTCGGCGATGGCGCCCTGGCGATGGTCGCAATGGGCAAGCTGGGCGGCGGTGAGCTGTCGATCCGCTCCGATCTCGACCTGATCATGATCTATGAGGCGCCACCCGACGGCGCCCAATCGGACGGCGACAAGCCGCTGGCTGCTTCGACCTACTACGCGAGGCTGATCCAGCGGATCGTGAGTGCGATCACCGCGCCGACCGCCGAAGGCTCGCTCTACGAGGTCGACATGCGGCTACGCCCGTCCGGCCGCGCCGGGCCGCTGGCCACCAGCCTCGATTCCTTCGTGAAGTACCAACAGGAGGGCGCCTGGACCTGGGAGCATATGGCGCTGACGCGGGGCCGGGTGATCTGCGGCAGCGGGCGGCTGACCACCGCGGTGGAGGCCGCGATCCGCGAAGCGCTGTGCCACTCGCGCGACCCCGCAAAACTGCTGCGCGACGTGGCGGATATGCGCGGCCGCATCGACAAGCAGCACGGCACCGACGATATCTGGACGGTCAAACATGTGCGCGGCGGTCTGGTCGACATCGAATTCATCGCCCAGTACCTGCAACTCCTGCATGCGCGAGAGCACCCCGGGGCGCTGTCGCCGAACACCGCGACGGCGCTACGTGCGCTGGCGTCGGCCGGCGTGCTCGACGCCGCCGCGGCCGAGGAGTTGGTAGCCGCCCTCAGCCTCTGGCAGCGCGTACAGGCGTTCCTGCGCCTCGCCGTCGACGGGTCGTTCCGCTACGCCGACAGTTCGGAGGCGCTCCGCCTCGGCCTTGCCCGCGCGGCCTTTCCCGATGCCGACCCGCCGCTCGATCCGGCCGCGCTGGAAGAGCGGCTGCGGGATGCCGCCGCCGCCAGCTACCGGCATTTCCAGGCGATCGTCGAAGGGCCGGCCGAAGCGCTGCCGGCGGCGGACTAAGATATTGCCACCAACGCCGGCCGACCTATCCACATCCGCTGAGCGCCACCCCCGGCGACGCACATTCTCAGAAGAAACAAGTCGAAAGGGTTGCAAGCGATGAGTGTCGAGGTTGGCAAGTCCGCCCCAGATTTCACTTTGCCCAAGGCCGGCGGTGGCGAGGTCTCGCTATCCGGGCTGCGCGGCCGCAAGGTGATCGTCTTCTTCTACCCGAAGGCGGACACCCCTGGCTGCACCAAGGAAAGCTGCGGATTCAACGCGGCACTGCCCGATTTCACCGACGCCAACGCGGCGATCATCGGCATCTCCAAGGACCCGGTGAAGAAGCTCGACAAGTTCGCCGACAAGTACGGTCTGACCTTCACTCTCGCCTCCGACGAGGCCGGCGGCACCGTCGAGGCCTATGGCAGCTGGATCGAGAAGTCGATGTATGGCCGGAAGTATATGGGGATCGACCGGTCGACCTTTCTGATCGATGAACAGGGCAAGGTGGCGGCGCTATGGCGCCGGGTGAAGGTGCCCGGCCATGTCGAGGAAGTGCTGAAAGCGGCGCAATCCGCTTGATAGCGCCGCAATTTCACCAAATCCGCCGCCGATCCTGACCGCGAGGCATTGACCAGCCCTGGGCCGCATCCGGCCCGGGCATCCCGCGATCTGGAGGAATTCGACATGGCCGGCGGATGGGGGAAACCGACGACTATGCTGTTCGCCTTGTTGCTGGTGCTCGCCGCGCCGGTGCCGGGCGCCCAGGCGCAGGCGACCGACGCCATGACGCTGAAACGGGTTCTGCTGTCGACCGGCGGCGTCGGCTATTTCGAGTACGAGGCAACGGTCGACGGTGACGCCGCCCTTGCCCTCGATGTCCGTCTCGATCAGGTCGACGATGTGCTGAAGAGCATCGTCGTGTTCGACGACCGCGGCACCATCGGTGAGATCAGCCTGCCCGGCCGCGAACCGATGGCCGAGCTGTTCCGCGACCTGCCCTTCGGCCCCGAGGCGCTGACAAGTACCGCCGAGTTGCTGAACGCCCTGCGCGGCGCGGAGGTACGGATCGCCGGCGCCAGCGCCGTCACCGGCCGCATCGTCGCGGTCACCGAGGAATGGGGTGTCCGGCCCGACGGCGGCGGCGCGGTCGCCCGCCATCGCCTCGGGCTGATGACCGCGGACGGGCTGCGGCAGGCGGTCCTCGAGGAGATCGACACGCTGCAATTCACCGATGCCGCCCTCCAGGCACAGGTCGATACGGCGCTGGCGGCGTTAGCGCGGCACAACGCACCCGATCGCCGGCGGCTGGAGGTGCGGGTCGACGGCACCGACAGCCGTCCGATACGGGTTGCCTATGTTGTCGAGGCGCCGCTGTGGAAGGCGTCCTACCGGCTGACCCTGGACGACGCCGACGGCGCCGACGCCGCCGACCTGCAGGGCTGGGCGATCCTGGAGAATTTGAGCGGCGAGGATTGGAACGGGATCCACTTGACCATCGTGTCCGGCAACCCGGTCACCTTCCGTCAGGCGCTCTATGAGGCCTACTACGTCGACCGCCCCTGGGTACCGGTCGAGGTCTTCGGCCGCATCCTGCCGCCGGTCGATGACGGTGCGGTGGCGATGTCGATGGCGGGCGACGGGATGGGGGACCTTGGTCGTCTGCAGGAAGATCTGGAAATGCCGATGGCGCGCAGCAGGGCGGTCTTCGACGCCGCGCCGGCGCCGGCCCGTATCCAGGCCGCCGCGAGCCAGGAATCGACGACCCAGGTGGTGTTCGAGATCGCCGGCCCGGTCAGCGTCGCCAACGGCGATTCGGTGCTGCTGCCGGTGATCGCCCGTCGGCTGCCGGCCGAACAGGTGTCGCTGTACCAGCCGCAGACCGACCCAGTGCATCCGCTGGCCTCGGTGCTGTTGCGCAACAACAGCCCGACCGGTCTGCCGCCCGGCGTTCTGACGCTGTATGAGCGGTCGGCGGAGGGCGCCGTCACCTTCGTCGGCGACGCCCGGCTGGCACCGCTGCCCGCCGGCGAGTCGCGGCTGCTCAGCTATGCCGTCGACCAGAAGGTGCGGATCGACCGCGACATCGAAGAGGACCAGACCGTCAGCGGCGGCAAGATCATCGACGGCATGCTCGATCTGACGATCACCCAACGCCAATCGACGACCTACACGATCGCCGGGGCCGCGCGCGAGCCGCGGCTCGTCGTCATCGAGCATCCGCGCCGCGGCGGCTGGCGGCTGACGGCCCCGGCCACCGGTCGCAACGGCGACCGCACCGTGGAGGCGACGGAGTCCCACTACCGTCTTCGCCAGGCTGTCGCCGCCGGCGCCACCTCGGTGTTGACCGTGACCCTGGAGATGCCGCTGCATCAGCGGCTGCAGATGTCGGAGTTGTCGCTCGACGAGATCGCCTACTACGCCGCCGCGCGCGAGATTTCGCCTGCGGTGCGCCAGGCGATCAGTCGCCTGCGGTCGCTGCAGGCCGAGAACCGGGAGCGCAACGACGAATTGAAGCGGTTGGAGGAGCAGTTGGCGACGGTGGTGGTCGACCAGGACCGGCTGCGCCAGAACCTCGCCTCGGTGCCGCAGGGCAGCGATCTGCACCGCCGCTACCTCGTCAAGATGGAAGACCAGGAGGACCAGATCGACGGTCTGCGGGCGGAGATCGCCACCACTCGCGAGGTCGCCACCCGCGCCCGCCAGGCGGTGCTCGACTATGTTCGCGGGCTGAACGTGTAAGGGGGCGAACCTACCCCGCATCGAACCCGTAGGCGGTCGCCCCACGCACATTCTCGTCGACGACCAGCCGGTGCTGCATCGGCGGGAAGGCACGCTGGCTGCATTCGGCGCGCTCACATAGCCGGCAATGCAGGCCGATCGGCACCGCGATGTCGCTCTGCTCCAACTCGATGCCGTCGGCATAGACCAGTTGCGCCGCATAGGCGATCTCGCAGCCAAGCGCCACCGAGAAGGTCTGGCCCGGGTCGCGGAAACCGCCGCCCTCCTTGGCGACGGTCCGGGCGATGCTGAAGTAGCGCTCGCCATCCGGCATCTCCGATACCTGGCGCAGGATCTGCCCCGGGGCGGCGAAGGCGTCGTGCACGTTCCAGCGCGGACAGGCGCCGCCGAAGCGGGCGAAATGCAGCCGGCTGGCGCTGTAGCGCTTGGAGATGTTGCCGGCGTGGTCGACCCGGATCATAAAGAACGGCACGCCTTTCGAGCCGGGCCGTTGCAGCGTCGTCAGCCGGTGGCAGACCTGCTCGAAGCTGGCCTCGAAGCGGTGCATCAGGATCTCGATGTCGTAGCGCAACGCCGTCGCCGCCCGGTAGAACGGCTCATAGGGCATCAGGATCGCCCCGGCCAGATAGTTGGCGAGGCCGACCCGGCCGAGCAGCGCCGCCGCCTCGCTGGTGAATCCGGCCTCCGCGACCAGACGGTCGAGCAGGCTGCGGTACTGGATCAGGCCGACCTGCACCGCAAGTTGGAACAGCCGGGTCGCCGGCGTCAGCATCTCCGACAGCAGCACCCGGCGGCCATGCCGGTCGTAGCGGCGGCGGATCGCGCCCATCACCTCGACCGGCATCACCTTCACCCGCACGGTCAACTCGTTGTCGAGATAGTCGGCCAGACCCTGCTGCAGGGCGCCCTGCTCGAGTTCGCCGCGCTGCCAGATCTCGGCGGCGACGTCCTCCAGCGCCGGGAAGTAGTTGCCCTGGGCATGGAAGAAGTCGCGCACCTCGTCGAGGGCGGAACCCGGCGCGCCCGACGCGGGCGGCCCGTCGCCGCGCTCGGCCGCCGGCTCACCGAGCAGTTGCAGGCTGTCGCGGGTCTCGCGATAGGCCTTGTAGAGTCCGATCACCGCCTGGGCGGCGGAGGGAATGGCGTTGGCGAGATCGGCGATGTCCTGGCGCTTCACGTCCGATTCGGCGAAGAGGGGGTCGCCGAAGACCTCGGCCAGCCCGCCGACCAGCCGCGCCCCCTCGTCCTCGGCGAAGCTCTGCAGATCGACGTCGAAGGCCTGGCCGATGCGCAACAGCAGATCGACGGTGACCTGCCGCTGGTTGTTTTCCAGCAGGTTCAGATAGCTGGGCGAGATGCCCAGCCGCTCGGCGGTCTCCGCCTGGGTCAGGTCCTGCTGCCGCCGCAGCCGGCGGATCTTGTGGCCGAGCATGGCCTTCTTGCCCTTCGGCATGCCGTCTCCCCGGTGCGAGCGTTCTCACAACAGACTTTACAAATACACTGAACCATCTGTCAGTAACATTACAGAATAGCTCTTTTACTTACAAGATTGATTGACCGACCGCACGCTTCTCCGTCAGGGTGGCTTCCTGTTGCACCGCAATATGACGGCCGGCACGGTCGACCCGCAAGATGGGGGAAGGATAGATGGCACCTTTGGACGAAGCCCGCACCGCCGCGACCCAGCGCGCGCTCATGGACGATCTGCACCGGCGCCGCTTCGACGGCATCCGGCGCGACTATGGCCCCGAGGATGTCGACAAGCTGCGTGGATCGATCCGCATCGAGCACACGCTGGCGACGCTCGGCGCCCGCCGGCTGTGGGAGTTGCTGCACACCCGCGATTTCGTCAACTCGCTGGGTGCGACCACCGGCAATCAGGCGATGCAGATGGTCCGCGCCGGGCTGGAGGCGATCTATCTATCCGGCTGGCAGGTGGCGGCCGACGCCAATCTGTCTGGCAACATGTATCCCGATCAGAGCCTGTATCCGGCCAACTCCGTCCCGGCCGTCGTCAAGCGCATCAATCAGTCGCTGCAGCGCGCCGATGAGATAGAGCATGCCGAGGGCGGCGCCCAGCGGAACTGGTTCGCGCCGATCGTCGCCGATGCCGAGGCCGGTTTCGGCGGCCCGCTGAACGCCTTCGAGCTGATGAAGGCGATGATCGAGGCCGGGGCCGCCGGCGTCCATTTCGAGGACCAACTCGCCTCGGAGAAGAAATGCGGTCATCTCGGCGGCAAGGTCCTGGTGCCGATGAAGTCCTTCGTCCGCACCCTCAACGCCGCCCGGCTGGCGGCCGACGTAATGGACGTGCCGACCCTGCTGATCGGCCGGATCGACGCCGAGAGCGCCAAGCTGATCACCAGCGACATCGACGAGCGCGACCATCCCTTCATCGATCGCGAGACCCGCACCGAGGAGGGCTTCCACCCGATCAACCCGGGCCAGCGGATGGAGTATTGCATCGCCCGCGGCCTTGCCTTCGCGCCCTATTGCGACCTGTTGTGGATGGAGACGTCCAAGCCGAACCTGGACCAGGCGCGCATCTTCGCCGAGGCGATCCGCAAGGAATTCCCGAACAAGATGCTGGCCTACAACTGCTCACCCAGTTTCAACTGGGCGGCCAATCTCGATGCCGAAACGATCGCCCGCTACCAGCGCGAGATCGGCGCCATGGGCTACAAGTTCCAGTTCGTCACCCTGGCCGGCTTCCACAGCCTGAACATGGCCACTTTCAACCTGGCCAAGGGCTACAAGGAACGCCAGATGGCCGCCTATTCGGAGCTGCAGCAGGCGGAGTTTGCCGCCGAGGCCGACGGCTACACCGCCACCAAGCACCAGCGCGAGGTCGGCACCGGCT